>JAZREB010000001.1:0-1113 GCA_045660585.1 Faecousia sp.
GTTTTCGCATTGATTATATTTTTGTTATAGTGCCTACCGCGCAATCCCTCCGTCACGGCTATGCCGTGCCACCTCCCTTTACACAAGGGAGGCTTTAGTGCCTACCGCATCGGTAAACAGTTCGATAAATCGGAATTTGGAAATGGGAAAAGCCCCTGATCAGGAAAGCAAAACGCTTGTTGATCGGGGGCTTGGTATTTATCCGGCGAAGTAGGATTTTGCGCTGTCACTGTAGGCAAAGAGGGTCTTACAAACTTCCAGAAGCTGATCGGTTTTGTTGTTGCCGTAGGTGTCTGCACTGTAGGTCAGAGTGCAGGAAACAGGGGTGTCCCCTTCCATAACCTGTACGGTCACGGGAGTACGGAGTTCCGCCGCCAAGAGACCGTAATAGCTAAAGGCATAGAGACTGCGGTTTTCTTTATAGAGTTCCATATCCTCTAAAATGACTGTCCGCAGGGTGCCGGTTCGATCTACATAAGTAACCTTTAGTGTAAGATCCTCTTTATTGCCGGTGTAGTTTGTGAGGTTTGCAATAAATTTAATACCTACCTTGGATTGCAGATCCAGAGACTTACCTTCCCATGTGATCCGGGGCGCATCCAATTCCGTTCCTACTTGGTTCACAGAACCGAAGGTCAAATTTTCTGTATCCGTGAGGTACATTTTCTGCGCTTCGGTCATGTTTCGATCTGCAAGATCATCTGTACGGTAATCCTTGTAGAGTTGGGTTGCAGAACCGTAACGGAGCAGGTCGGCGCAGAGGATCTTCAGACTATCCGCAACACCGGCTTTGCCCATCTGAGAATAAGCATAAGTTGCAATGCTGTAAATATCCGTGGGAGAATAGTAAGCCTGTCCGGCCTTGGTGCCGTAGAGTACAGTAGTCAATTCTGTGGTCATTTGGGTCGCAATGAGCCCCTCTAAGGTAAAGTAGTAGTACTTGCCGTTGAGGACAGGCTCCATAATGACGACCTGTTCTTCTCCCTGTTCATTTCCCACATAGTCATAGTAGCGACACTCAGCATAAACAGTGTCCATATCGAATCCTTCCAGAGTACTTGCAGAGACGACAAAGTTCACAGAAATGTCGCTTGCTAAGTTAAGGGTATGTCC
>JAZREB010000002.1:0-1456 GCA_045660585.1 Faecousia sp.
AGGCTCGGCTAATAACTCGTGGAGAGCATCACCTGTAAGGGAGGTAATGTAATCCGAAAGGTGAATACCATCCTTGGGCAAGAGGGCGACAAAGGCATACTTGCCACCTTTATAGTATTTTACGAAGCCGGTAGCCTGGTCGTCTTCTAAATAGCTATGCTCCGTGCTGTACATAAAGTCGGCTTTTTGGATTGTGCCGTCCTCTTTGGTAAAGTCGCCGTCTCTGACTTGATGCTTCTTGTAGACCTGAGACCACTCCGCATCGAAGGCTAAAGCATTGATCAGGTACATGACTGCATTGGGCGGGATTTGATCCAGAATCTCGGGGATCATGCCATCGGTGTTTTCTTTGACCCAGTTGTTAATGTCCTTGCAGGTTTGATTATCGAAGGGAGCGGCGTAAACATCTGCTCTGTAATAATCCGTCAGGGTTTGGAGAAAATCTTCCCTCACTGTGAATCGTTCATCATCCGTAAACCAGATGGAATTGGCAAGGCTCAGCTTGTAATTTTCCCCTTGGGGAAGATTCTGTACATAGGTGTAGAGGTATTGATTTAGATCTTCTGTTGCCATGCCCAAAATCTGCTCCATTTCCTCCAAGGTTTTGGCATTCGCTCCGTTGGCGGTCATGGATAGGGCACAGAGAACAGACAAGGGAGATACTAATGTGTTTCCGGCAGTATTGCTTGTGCTTTGGAAAAGCCGAAGGGCAAAGTCCGTAATAGCCCCATTTTGGGAACTTAGATCCATAGCAGGTTCTATATCCTTTGGGGTGATGTTTTCCACAAGATTCTTTGCTTGCACTTGGGCAGTACAGCCTGTTAGGTTGACTGCCATGGAACATACAAGGAGAACGCTCCAAAGGGTGAGAAAGAATTTTTGCTTTTTCATACAGGACCACCATCCTTTCTTGATTTTGTTAGATTCATTCTGTGCGGTCTGTGATATATACATAGTAATTGGCGGTACCGCTGTAGCCGGCACCGGTGTCATTCCATGTGGCGACGATCTCATAGATGTAACTGCCGGTCTTTGCATAGAAGGTGGGACCCCCTTGAGATACCACAGTTTCTTCCTTGGTATTGCTGTTGTTCCAAACAGTATCGGGCCAGCAGGTATAGGTGATGGTATGGGGATCGACTTCCCAACTCAGCTTTAACAGATAACCCATATCGTCCGTAGGTGCAGATGCAGTGCCATCTCCAATGGGTGCATAAACCTGTTCTGCATAAGAACTGTTGAGGATAACGGGTGTAAAAAGTTCCGGGGAGGGAGGTCTACTTGCTTGATCGGCGATAGAATCACTGCGGAGATCATCACTTGCGGTGTAACTCCAATGATACCCACCGGTTTGCAGTGAAAATGCTCCATCGGGAGTATAGAGAGTGCCTTTTGGAGGCTCGGTGAAGGTCGATTCTACAGCGGGAGAAATAACTTGATCATCCATCATGCCGGG
>JAZREB010000003.1:0-11192 GCA_045660585.1 Faecousia sp.
GAAGAAAAAGAAAGACATGGGCATAACCGCCCTATACTGCCGTCTCTCTCGTGATGATGGTACAAACAACGATAGTAATTCCATAGTGAATCAAAAAAGGTTATTGCAGAAGTACGCAAAAGAGCAAGGGCTTGGAAATACCCGGTGCTATGTGGATGACGGATACACAGGAACAAACTTCAACCGTCCCGGATTCCAAAAGTTGTTGGAGGATATTGAGCAAGGCTATGTTACCACGGTAATCGTCAAGGATATGTCCCGTTTGGGCAGAGATTATCTGCAAGTAGGCCATTACACAGATACCTATTTCCCGGATCACAATATCCGCTTCATTGCCATCAATGATTGTGTGGATAGTGATGATGGGGAGAATGAGTTTGCTCCCTTCCGTAACATCATGAATGAGATGTATGCAAGGGATATTTCAAAAAAGATTCGATCTTCTCACCGCCTCAGAGGAAATGCGGGAGAGCCACTTTCGCAACCGCTATACGGATATTTGAAATCTCCGGAGAACAAGAAGAAATGGATCATCGATCCCTATGCATCCCAAATCGTCAAGGATGTATTCCGTATGTGCTTGGAGGGCAAAGGGAATGAAACCATAGCCCATATCTTGCAGGAAAGAAAAATACTGATCCCTATGGAGTATTGGAAATCCTTAGGCTTGGGACGAGGTGGCACACGGAGCAAAACTGATCCCTGCCGCTGGAATAAAAGCACAGTCGCAAAGATGCTCTCTCAGCAGGAATACTGTGGGGATGTGATCAACTTCAAAACCTACTCCAAATCCTTCAAGAACAAGAAGCGGCTGGAAAATCCGGAAGAGAATTGGGCAGTGTTCAGAAATGTGCACGAACCCATCATTGACCGAGAGACCTTTGAACAGGTGCAAAAGTTGATTGGAGAAACAAAACGCCGCTCTCCCAAGAAAGAGAACGGCGAAAAGAGCTTGTTTTCGGATTTGCTTTATTGTGCAGATTGTGGCAGTAAGCTATGGCATCATTACAACACTATCAATCGGGACATTCGCTTCTTTAGCTGTTCCAACTACAAGACGGATACCAGGGGAACTTGCCAGAGCAGGCACTACATCCGTGCAGATGCCATAGAGCAGGTGGTTCTGATGGAACTTCGTCGTTTGGCTGATTTTCTGAGAGCAGACGAAGAAGCCCTTGCAGATATTCTGGAGCAGAAAACCGCTGCGGATATGAAAGCGGAGAAAAAGTATCTTGAAGAAGAACTTCGGAAAGCCACCGCCCGAAACGATACAGTATCTACCATGTTTGAACGGCTTTACGAGGACAATGCAAGCGGTAAAGTCTCCGACGAATGGTTCCTGCAACTATCCCACAAATACGAGGTAGAGCGAATGGAACTGAAAACCAAAATTGCAGAAACCCGTGAGAAGCTGAAGAACCTTAGCACCATGGAACGGAACAAGGAACTGTTCATAAAGGCTATTCGCAGGTTCATGGACATGGATTACCTGACCGCACCACTTCTGCGAGAACTGATTGATCGCATCGAAGTCCACGAAACAGAGGGCACAGGCAAACACCGCACCCAGCGGATCACCATCTACTACAAATTCGTAGGTTACATCGATATTCCGGAATGCTGTGACTTCCATATCGCAGAGACTCGTCAGGGCGTTGCAGTCACATATCTGACCCAAACAGCCTAAACACAAAAGGAGTAGGCAAAAACCTGCTCCAAAAGTTCTTGATTTGTACTGAAACCCCAAAAGGGTAAAGAAATCGAGTGTTCATAACTCAAGTCCGTTATGAACACTCGATATGGTGCGGGCAACAGGACTCGAACCTGCACGGGGTAACCATTGGAACCTAAATCCAACGTGTCTGCCAATTCCACCATGCCCGCAGATGAACTGCTTAGCTATTTTAACATCTTTTTGAAAATATGTCAAGAAGGAATCGAAAATATGAAAATTCGCTGTTGAAATTAGTGCAAGAATCCGATATACTATAAGGGAAGAGTACTGTCCAAAAGGGGGCGAGTCCGTATGGGCGAGGTAATTACCATTCTTTCGGGAAAGGGTGGTACAGGAAAAACTACCATATGCGCCGCGATTGCCACCTGTCTGGCTGCGGAGAAAAAGCGTGTTCTCTGTATAGACGGGGATATCGGTCTGCGGAATTTGGATATTGCCTTGGGTATGGATAAGGAGCAATCCTGTATCTCCTTCATGGATGTGCTCCGGGGTCAGTATTCTCTGGCAGATGCCGTAGCCCATACCCGATTGCCGGAGCTTCGGCTACTATCCGCACCTTATCGCGAGACGGAAGAGGACATTGATCCCGTAGCCTTTGGCCGACTGATCAAGGAGGCTCGGCGGGAATATGATTTCTGTCTCATCGATTCCCCTGCAGGTATCGGCAAGGGTTTCAAATTGGCCACTGCCTTTGCAGACCGTGGCTTGGTGATTGCCACTCCGGATCCTGCTTCCTTACGGGATGCGGAACGGGCGGCAGAGGTTGCCAAAATGGCCGGCATGGGGGAGCAACATCTGATCGTCAATCGTGTGGATAAAAAGCTCTTCTCCCGTACCCCTTGGACCATTGATTATATGATGGATGCAACGGGTTTGCCCCTAATTGGTTTAGTCCCGGAGGATAAGAACGTACTAATGTCCTCGATCCACGGTGTGCCCCTGATCTACACCACCGGAAAGGGCGCGGCAGAGGCCTGCTTGCGGATCGCCAGACGGTTGCAACAAGAGATCATCCCCCTGATGATGGGATAACCGACACAGATAATGCATAATGAATAATCTATATGATATAGGATATGAGGTGCAGCTATGAATATTACACTGATGGCTCATGATAAAAAGAAAGAATTGATGGTGCAATTCTGCACTGCCTACAAGAGCATTCTTGCCAAGCATTCTCTCACCGCTACGGCTACTACCGGCAGATTGGTTGCGGATGCTACCGGCTTGCCCATTTCTCTGTTTCTTTCTCACAATCAGGGAGGACACCAACAGGTGGATGCCCGTATTGCTTATAACGAGATCGATCTGGTACTGATGTTTACGGATCCCAACTGCTCCGATCCCTGGGAGGATCGTCAGATCGTCCAGACCATCCATCTCTGCGACACTTATAATGTTCCCGTGGCCACCAATTTGGCTTCTGCGGAAATGCTGATCCTGGGACTCCAGAGAGGTGATCTGGATTGGCGTGAGGTTATGCGCCGTAAGCGTAACCCCCGATAATTTTTCACTAACGCAACAGCATAAAAACCAGCCGAAGAGCATCAAGTCGATGCCCTTCGGCTTTTTGTTTGGTTGCCTCACTTTACAGAGAGAAAATAGGCTTTCGCCGCATCGCTGTAAGCGTAGAGAGCTCTGCACAGTTGTCCCAGTTCGCCTGTATCGTTGCGTCCGTAAGTATCCGGGCTGTATACCAGCGTGTGGGAAAGGGGAACGCCATTTTCCGAAATACGGGCAGACAGTGCACTGCGGAGCTCCGCCGCAAGGAGCCCGTCAAAGGTGAAAACGTACTGCTTGCGAGCTTCGTGATAGACTTCTGCGCCATACAGCTCTACGGTCTGCTCCTGTCCGGAGATACCGGTATAGGTAATGGTCAGGCAGAGATCTTCCAAGTTACCCTCATAACCATCCATGTGGAAGATGAATTTAAGTGCAACAGCAGATCCCAGATCCAGAGCCTTGCCATCCCAGACGATGGTGGGGGAACTATGATCCTGCATAATGGTGTTGGTTGATCCAAAGGGAACTTCGCTCAGATCGCAGAGCAGACTGCGGTGTTCTTCTGTCAGCTCTTCATCTGCAAGGGCATCTGTACGGTATCCCTTGTAGATCTGTGCCGAGGCACCGTAGCGGAGCAGTTCTGCGCACAGTGTCTTTAAGGAGTCGGAAATGCCATCTCTGTTCAGTTGCGTATAGGCGTAGGCCGCAATGCTGTAGTGATCTGCGGGGGAGACATATGTTACTCCCTCTCGGACAACGTGGAGGGTTGCCTCTAAATTGTCGTTCATGTTCACTGCAGTGAGACCGTCCAGGGTGTAATAGTAGTATTTACCCCGAAGTTCCGGTACAAGGGTTACGGTACGAGTGCCGACGAAATCCCGGCCTGCGTAGACAGGAAGTTTAACCGTGACATAGCCGGAGTCAGCTCCCTCTAAAGCAGAAACGGGAACTACATAGTTCAGGGATATGTCGCTTGCCAGATCCAAGGTGTGTTTCAGCACCAAAGTCTCATCTAAAGGTGTTTCTATGAAGAACTGTTCTGCAAGACGCATAGTTCTCAGGTTTACCTTGGGAGCAATGTTTTCTACGCCTAAGAGCTTTAGCTCCGTAAGGGAGATGATTCCACCGTGACCGGTATTGGCATGCTGGATGAACAGATAACAACTGCCGTCTGTATCTCTATACAGGCAATCTGTGAAGTCATAGTACATTTCCGTCCGATGATGCAGATCGGTAGCGTTGGGGATGACGGTAACCCAACTATGGTTATCCGGAGTTCCTGCATGTGCTTTCAGAAGTGTTCTTGTACCGGTGATAGACTTCAAACTGATATGGATCCGTGTGGTTGCGGGAAGGTCTTTGCCGAGATAGAATGCGATGCCGTTATAATCTGTCAGGTAAATCTCATTGGCAGGACCCAGGGCTTCGTATTTGCTACTGTAGAAAGTGATCTCCTGTCCGTAGGCGGCATAAAGCTCTGCATCGGTCAGCTGAGTCCATGTCGTAGTCTCTGCATAGTAACACCTGTTTTTGGAGTACCAGAAGATCTTCTGTCCTGTTTTGGGATCCAGCAGATAGGATCCGTCAGCATGGAGGAGATAATGCTTTTGGTAGGTTTTGCCATCACCTTTTTCCGTATAGTCTACAATTTCCTTCAGGATTTCGCCACTCATGCCCAGGTGAATACCTACATAGATATCGTCCTGATCGGTCTCGGCACCTTTTTCCGTGGCCTGACCTGTTACAAACAGAACTCCGGTAACGTCATTGGTGTCGGAAGCACCGCTTCCCACATAGCCGGAATCCAAATCTTCGTCGCCGTAGAGGTTTTTGCACCAATCTGTGTTACTGCTGTCCAAGAGAAGATCGTTGAGGTTCACATATTTGGGATTTTCTTCCTCTGCCAGGGCGTACAGATAATGTGCGGCGGCAGAGTCGGCACCGGCGGATGTTTTGAAAATAGGTGTGGGCTCCGGCCCCGGCGTATAGCTGTGGGGTGCCGTCTGTCCCAGTGTGTTATAGATCCGAATGCCGTCGATGTAGACATCGTAGCCCTCGTCGGTTTTGTAGCTCTCTGCACTACGAGTGGGGCGATATTCCGGTTCGTCGGTAGACAGACTCAGGATCATGGGGACATCTTCTTCCCAACCGAGAAGATCCCGAACAACATCTTCGGTAATTTCGGTTTGATGCCGTTTAGCCATAGAACTGTAGCTCTGTGCTTCTTCGGAATAACCGTAATAATGGTCAAACATCTCATGATAGTAAGCGCGGAATTTTACGGTATAGGTGCCGTATTCCGGGGCTGTGTAGATGATGACGGGGATTTGATACAGAGTATCATAGGTTTTTGTGACAGTGACATTGTTTTCTTTAGAGGTAACAGAGAAGGTCTTCATGTAGGTGTCTACCAAAATGTTTTGGAGCTTTTTGCCGGAGGCGTTATAGATCTCAGCTACCAACATGCCGGTATTTTCTCCTGTACGGGAATACAGGTCGAAGCCTGTGCCTGTAAAGGTGAATTGGCCGTACTGATTCTGATTCAGACGGGTGCCGGAGGCGTTCTTGCTTCCGTCTACATGGGCGTAGACCGAACCGCCGTTAAAGTCCATCTGGTTGTTATCGTAATCTTGGTTGGCGGTAGAGGTTTCGTATTTGATCAGCTCGCTGTCATAGCCATGTCGTTCTGTGGGGGAAATGTCTTGCCAACCTTTATAGACACCGCCTGTCAGTTTCCACGGGGAACTGTCTGCAGTGTAATCTTTGATCCGGCTGCCGTTGAGCCCTGTTAGGAAGGTGACGGCATCTTGATCGTACATCATGGTCGTAGCGGGGAGAATGTAGATGGTTCGGTTGACAGTAGTTTGCATTGCCTCGGTTACGCCCACATCCCGGTGTTTTGGGGGATTGATCACTGTAGTTTCGTATGTACATTCTGTGATTCCATTTGCTATGGTGCGGAGGGAGGCATTTCCTTTGTTGTGATATGTGTATTTGGGGAAATGGGAATAGGCAACACTGTTTCCCGTGAATTTCAGGGGAGCGGAAAAGGCCACATCCAGCTTGACGGTTGTGGAGCCGCTTTCTACAGAAGGTGTTCTGAGATAATTGGGTCGCTTGTCCGTTCCATTGGATTGGATATACTGGGTCTCGCCTTGCATAGGGATGGTAATGACTACGCCATAGTCAGCTACGGTATAACGGGCTGAGAAGAAGTAAGATTCGCTGGTGACGGTATCGCCTACGACTTTTCCATTCACAACACCTACAGGCTGGCGACCGAAAGAGTCAACATTAGTTGAAAGAGGGGTTGCAATGGCGGTAATCACCACGGCGTGATCTTTAGAAAAATCTATGCAAACATCTTTGTACCACTGTGTTGTGCTTTCGTCGACGCTAAACTTGTCGTCTCCATAACAATAGGTTTGGTAAACAACTGTACCGGCGGGATATGTGACCCCCTGCGCATTGGTATGAGCATCCCGAAGGGTGACTTTGTAATTTAGCTTGACATGGGAATTTCTGGCCTTGTCGCAGTCGGTGTTGGGGAGCGTGTCGCTTGTTTCTCCCCAAACAAAAATAGGACCGTTTCCGTGGGTGAACATCTTTCCGTAGATAGAGGAATGATTTTGTCTGCGTCCCTGGGGGGTTTCTTCGTTGGAGACAGCGGTCAATAGTCCGTAGTAGATCTGATCGGATTCCTTTGTTACGTCGTACAGATCCATGTAGTAATCGTGGGGAGTTAGGTCGTACATGATCGCTACATTTACATTCTCGGTATCTGAAAAAGGCTTGGTTTCCAATAGCTTGGTACAATCGCTGTTGTAGAACTTGATGCCGTGTGCCGGGGTGTTTACGTCTGTGTCAGCAAGGATCCGACGACCGGTGTTGGGGTCAAAGGCAGAAGCGGGTAGGTTTTCTCCGAATGTGATGGGAATGTTATTTCCGCCGATGGTGCGTCCCCGCTTCAGCTCCAGGTCGATGGTGATGGTGTAACGATAGCCTGTGTTGCTGCCTACTTCATTCAAGGGAGCCCTTTTGCGGAAGTAGGAGCCTGCGTTGCCGGTCTTATGTTCGAGGTAATCCCTGCTATTATCAAAGAATCGGAAAGTCATGAATTCGTACTTTCTTGCTTCGGGATTTCCTTCCGAGGGGGAGTAATAGACAAGGGAGGAAACCTTGATATCGTTGGGATTGACAATATACATATCTTCCCAACCGTAGCCGTTGTTGCCGGCACCCAGACGAATAGGGGCATCGAAAGTACCGTTTCCTGTGTAGCTTTCTCGATAGACATTAATGGTATCTGCTTTGATGCCTAATTGGGCATATTCGTCATTGAGGAAAATTGTTTTTCCGTTTGCGTCCTTACTCAGAGCCGTTGTGAACATGCCATTGAAATTTTCAAAGATTTTTATGGGACCTTCCGGCTCTACACCGTAGAAATAAAATTGGATCTTGATCTGATACTGGTGATGGCTGTCGGGGATGGTGTCTTCGGTATATCCCTCGGGGATGAAACGTTCCACGGTTCTGGTGTAGACAAAACCATTGGTGTCTTTACCCACAAAGTCGTTGGAAAGGTAACGGGGATAGAAATCCGTACTTGCATTGATGGTGGTGCTGGTGGGAAGCACAGCGGTACCGGCAGTGGAATTCAGCAACCAGGAAACAAAGGTGTTTCCGCTAAGGGATTGAGCGGTTACAGAGGGGGCCTTCGTACCGGCGGTGACCCATTTGGTGCTTAAAACAGAGGTGTTATTTGATTCGTAGTAACGCACGCGATATTGCAGAACCCATTTAGGCCATAGACCGATGGAGCTTGTGACTTTGATCTTGGCGATTTCATCGGGAGTGAGGAAGTTTTCTCCGTATTTCCAGGACTGGAGATAATATTTGGCAGAACCATCGCTGTTTATCCGCTCATGGGCAAGATCAAGGATCAAGGTTGGGGAGGAACCGTCTGCGACCCATTCATTGGGAGACGTTTCGTCAAAATCTTCCATGAAAGAGGACTTGTAGTTGTGGTATGCCACAAAATGCTGTAATTGGTATTTGGCGGTATAGGTAGTGCCTGCATTCTTGGCGGACGCAGCGGCAAGAGTTTTATCCCAACCGGTAAATACCTTCCGGGAGGATACAGAAGCATTGTTGATGGTGCCGGGGGTGGCGATGTCAGGCGTTTTTCCTTCTGCGACCCACAGATCCGATGTGGCCCAGGTGTCATTCTCTAAATTAGTCAGCTTCTTAAAATGGTAGAGGTATTCGGTGGTGTACTCTGCTGTACAGGTTGTATCCGATGTGATGGCGGTGGATTTTAAATTCGCGGTGGTAACCTTTGTGGTGCTTTCGACCGTCCAGGAATCTTTAAAGCGGTAGCGAACATTGGCATTGGAGGCCTTGGCGAGAGTGGGTACAGAAGGTACAGAGACCGGCTTTTCTCCGGAAACCACATATTCCACAGAGGATGTGGAAGCGGCTGTATCGGTTTTGTAGCTGTAGGTGACCTTTTTAACAGTGGAACCGGAGCGAGGACCGATATAAATACTTGCGATATGAAGGGTGAGAGTACAGGTGGTGCCGGAAGAAATAGCAGGAATATCAATGCGGAGTTTGCCCACGGCCTTTTGATGACGGGAGGAGACGATAGAATAGTGGTCATTCATTGTGTTATTTAAGTCCAGGGTCAGCGCGTCGGAGGAAGCGTTGGTAGCACCTTCCGGTTTGATCAGGGTACCGGACGTATCCCAATAGAAGATCTCAGATTTGCCCGTATAGGTGTATTTTTCCCCGTTGGCATCGTTGAATAATTCGTCAACAACGGCATAATTGACTACAACAACATAGTCCGAGCTTAAGGTAATGCCACCACCACTGAGGGAGCTGAGGTCAATGTACATACCGGGGTCATTTCCGTCGACCGTGAATAGGGTTTTTCCGGTCCCATCTTCGGAAAAGGATGTTCTGGGGCCGACAAAGGTTCCGTCGGCAATAATTGTGCCGGAGGTGGCTAAAGCATTGGCGTATTTATTGGTATAAGCATCTAAATATGTACGCCAGTTACCGCCGGCACCAAAGGTAATGGTAACACTGTTCTGAGCGGCAGTCGCGGTGTGAAGACCGGCAAAGAGAGTGATCAAAACAGACAGCATAAGAATGAAGCAGAGAATACCGCTACGTGTTTTTAAATGGATTCGTTGCATCGTAAATACTCCTTTCGCAAAGCATGTGGTCTCTATGAACCGAATAGATTTGTGGTACCGGTGTGATAACAGAGATCGAGAACCGGAACCTCATCCGGTGTCAGGAAACAATCGTCCCATAATTCTGCGAATACGGGAAATCCTAATCCGTCCGGCTCATAGCCGCAGTGCCATTCTTCGTTTAGAGTGGGATTTTTGATTTTACAGCCACACAGCAAGGTCTCAGGGGCAATATCCTCGCATAAGAGCATAGGTTTTTCATAATTCTTTTTCAAATGATCACCTCAAATTTTTTATAAAAAATGTTGAAATATCCTGAAAAAATGGGAAAAAATAATACAAATCAATAATATTATAATGGGAATTCCTTGAAAAATCAATCCCTGTGATGAAAAAATGTGGAATTTATACTATATATCTATAATCCCTCGGAGGGTATAAAAAGCGAGGGGGCGTCTATACACTCCCTCGCTTATGTGTTTGATTAAGGTGTGGTAAGGAACTGTGTCGCTTTCCGATATTTTTCCCAACAGGCAACCATCCCGTCTGTAACCTCGCGGACACGGGTGGGATCGGAATTGTGGGCGAGATCTGCCAGCTTGACCCGACGGGCAATGGGGTTTTCTTTAATGGGGATCAGATAGTCCTCGTAAGGGACGGCAGGGTTATGGGTCAAGAGAGCCACAGCATCTAAAACCGCAGGGGGAAATCCCATGGCTTTTAGATCCTCTATGGTGTAGGGGGTGTCCTCTACCACATCGTGGAGAAGAGCAACGGTGACGGAGTCTTCGTCAGGCATCTGCTCTGCCAGATGGAAGGGGTGGAATACATAGGGGACACCGACTTTGTCGGTCTGTCCCATGTGTGCCTCGTAGCATAGCTTCAGAGCCTTTTCCGTTTGTTCTGTATAAATCATGGCCGGAATCCTTCCTTGGTTCAGCGAAAATAGGGGAGGGTTTTTTCACCTAATTGACGGTAGCATTGTACGTCGGGATCGGCGATCTCTTTGCGAGCCATCATGGACTCGAATTCCTTCCGAGAGACCCAACGGGCATCGCAGGTCTCCCCGGGTTGCATGACCAGATCGGAAAGGGGGACATCCTTTTGCAGGAAATACAGGTCGCAGAAGCAGTTTTTCCGCTTATAGGTGTCTATGAGGAGGAATTCCTCTTCCTTAGAGCGAATGCCGGTTTCCTCCCGAACCTCCCGACAGGCGGCACGGCGACTGTTTTCACCGGACAGCACGGCGCCACCGGTTAGAGCCCAGAAATTGGGGAAGGCCATTTTTTCCGGGGAACGCTTGGTTAAGAGAACCTCCCCTTTGGAATTGAAGATCCAGACGAAGGCTGTCAGGTGGTACTCTCCGCTACGCATGGGAGTGCCACGGGGGTGCTTTCTTCCCAGTGGTTTTCGATTGGCATCATATACATCCCAAAGTTCCATGGTTCCTCCTACGCCTTGCCGCACAGGTGCTCGATCAGGACTTTCAGCCCCATAAGGATCAGGATCAAGCCTCCGACGATCTCGGCTTTCTTTTTATACTTGGTTCCGAATACATTCCCGATCTTCACGCCGGCGGCGGAGAACAGGAAGGTGGTAATACCGATGAACAGAATGGCAAACCAAATATTTGCCCCCGTTACCGCAAAGGAAACACCGGCGGCTAAGGCATCGATACTGGTTGCAATGGCAAGAGGGAGCATGACCTTAAAGGTGAAGGAATCGTTGACGGTATCGTCATCGTCCTCTTC
>JAZREB010000004.1:0-3627 GCA_045660585.1 Faecousia sp.
AAGGGAAATTCCGCTGATCACCGCAAGACGTTCCGGTGCAGTATCCAATATATTCAAGGATTCTTCGCCGAATTTATCGACGATCTTTCGGGCGGTCTTGGGGCCGATCCCCTTTACCGCCCGAGAAGAGAGATATTCCAAAATACCGTCTCTTGTATCCGGCAGGAGTCTCTCTAAAAATTCTGCCTCAAATTGTTTTCCGTAGGAGGTGTGGGCGGTCCAATGGCCGGTAACGATCAGACGTTCCCCCGAAATAGGTGCGGGAACGGTACCAACTACTGTAATTTTGCCATACTCTTCGCTATTGAGTTGTAATACACTGTAGCCGTTCTCGCTATTGTGATATATTACAGTGGTGACTGTCCCTCTGATCAGTTCCTGTTCCAAATTCATTCTCCCATCTCAATTCTGTCCGTAACTGCTCCGGATGCAACAGCTTAGCACAGCTATGACCTCGCAAGAGCAATTCTACAGTCATTTGTCCTTCGGGATCCAACCCAAGGTCAACAAAATATAGCTGTCCCTTAAGGCTATGCAGAGCCTTTCTCACCCGATTCTCTATCCGGGAGTTGTCTCCCTCAAGAGGGATCACATGATATACATTGGGTAGTCCGAATGCACATATGGTATCCAACAATCCGCAAAGGATCAATCCCAGGCCACATAATCCAAGGAGTATCACAAACAACCGTATTATCATAACACCACCTCATGCCATTGTATGAGGTGCAGTGGTATATGGTGTCCTACAATATATCATACTACAAAAAAACCTAATTCGCAATCTTTTTTTACAAAAAGAACAGACTCCGCTGTAAAAACTCTTTCACAGCGGAGTCATAAATCCGAATTTTATTCCAAGAACGTTTGCGTGATATGAATTCAGATATCCCTACGGCCCTGCAGAGCACGCAAGAGAGTAACCTCATCGGCAAATTCAAGCTGACTGCCCACCGGGATACCATAGGCCAAACGAGTTACGCGAACCTCCATAGGTCGTAACAGACGGGAAATGTACATTGCCGTAGCCTCTCCCTCTGTATCGGGATTGGTGGCCATAATAACCTCCCGAATGTCTCCTCTGCCGATCCGAGACAAAAGCTCGCGGATGCGAATATCGTCGGGGCCGATATGATTCAGGGGAGATATTACACCATGGAGCACGTGGTATAAGCCATTAAACTCTCTGGCTCGTTCCATGGCGATCACGTCCTTCGGCTCTGCCACTACACAGATCACATCCCGTTCTCTCCCGGCATCTTCGCAGATGGGACAAACCTCACGATCGGTGAGATTCTGACAAATGGGACACAGATGAACCTTTTCTTTAGCCTCCATAATCGCTTGCGCAAATTCTTCTGCCTGCTCTAAAGGCAGACTCAGAATATGGAAGGCCAAACGCTGTGCCGTTTTTCCACCGATACCGGGGAGTCGTGCAAACTGCTCCGTAAGCCTCTCTAAGGCAACCGGAAATACTCTCATTAGAACAGGCCGTTGAGATTCAGGCCACCGGTAAACTTAGACATATTCTGGGAAGCCTCGGTGTCAGCCTTACGCATTGCTTCATTTACAGCACCTAAAATAAGATCCTGGAGCATTTCAACATCATCGGGATCTACTGCTTCGGGAGCGATGGTCAGACTCAGGACTTCATGCTTGCCGTTAACACGGGCAGTAACAACACCGCCACCGACAGTTGCTTCGTATTCCTTGTTTTCCAGCTCCTCCTGCATTTTCAGCATATCCTGCTGCATTTTCTGCGCCTGCTTGATCATGTTCATGTTCATACCGCCGCCCATACCGGGACGGAAACCGCCTTTTGCCATTTTGTGTTCTCCTTTAATATAATAATTTAAAATTTAAAATATACTGAGGGAATACTGTCTATTCCACAATATCCACGGTCTCTCCGTGGGTTTGACCGAAATGAAGTAATCTGTCAAAATTTTCGTTATTGGGAGTCGATACCTCTCCTGCTTTTCCGATTTGGACACGGATAGGACGACCCAATATGCCGGATGCACACTCTCTGACGATCTGCATAACATCCGGTCTGCTAACCAGCTTTTCTGCAATCAGAGCTCTGGGCTCCAGATACAGCACACCGTTACGGAGCTTACCCACAACAGGAGCATCCTCACTGACCACAAACATTGCAAGTGCAGGTGGACGAAGCTGAGGTCTCACCTGTTCCACCAATCGGGGCCAAAATCCTACAGGCGCTTCGTCCGATGCAGGCTCCGGCGCAGTCTCCGGGATCGGGGGCGGTTCTGTGGAAATAGGCGGCCTTTCCTCTTCAGAAACGGGATCGCCCGCAGTTTCTCGCGGGGTAAAGCTGATAAGACCCGAAGCAATCTTGTTTTCCACTCGGGTAATACGGGCATTAAGAGCCTGGGGATCCATCTCTGCCTCCGGCTCACATAGGCGGATGAGGCACAGTTCTGCATCGATCCGTCTGTTAGCGCTGGTGTTGAACCCATTGACAGTATCCCGAAGGATCTCTGTCATGCGCAGTAATTCGCCGGGAGAAAAGAGGGGTAACAGCTCCGTTAACTCCTGCTGAGTACATACACCTGAAATCAGAGAAGCTCCACTCTTAGGAATACTACGGAGAATGAGCAGATCTCTGGACACTACGCACAATTCATCCAGCATCGCTGTGAGATCCTTACCCTCGGCATACTGTTGTTGGAATAATTCTAAGGTAGCCGCAGTATTATGAGATGCAACACAGCGGAGCATCTGAGCTGTCTGTCTGGTTCCTGCAAGACCTAAGATCCTGCACACCTCATCCGTCGTAACGGTTGTCGCCGCCGCAGAAGCACACTGGTCAAGTAGACTAACCGCGTCACGGAGTCCGCCATCTGCCAATCTTGCAAGGAAGGCAGAAGCCTCCGGCTCCAGGTCAATATGCTCGCAATAGGCAATATAGTTCAGTCTCTCTACAATATCCTCAGGCAGGATCCTACGGAAGGCGAATCGCTGACAACGAGACAGGATCGTAGCAGGAACCTTGTGCAGTTCCGTAGTTGCGAGGATAAACACCAAATGTTCCGGCGGTTCCTCGATGATCTTCAGGAGCGCATTGAATGCACTCATAGAGAGCATGTGTACCTCGTCGATGATATACACACGCTTTTTGACTTCTGCCGGTAGGTAGACTGCATCATCTCGCAGAGTACGGACATTATCGACACCATTGTTGGAAGCGGCGTCGATCTCCAACACATCTACACAGGCGCCGGAATCAATACTGCGACAAGCACTGCAACGGTTGCAGGGATTGCCATCTACAGGATCCAGGCAGTTGACCGCCTTTGACAAGATCTTGGCGCAGGTGGTCTTACCTGTACCGCGAGTGCCGGTAAAGAGGTAAGCATGGCTGAGACGGCCATTCACAAGCTGATTTTTCAGTGTTTGGGTCACGCTGTACTGCCCCACAACATCATCAAAGGTCTGCGGTCTGTATTTACGATATAATGCCTGATAGCCTTCCATTTCTCCTGCACCTCCTCTTGTTGCACATATCTCAAACTATTATATACGATTTTCATGAGAAATGCAATGGGAACTTATAAAAAATCCACCGCTTCCCCGAAGGTTTCCCTTCGGAGAAGCGGTTTCTTT
>JAZREB010000005.1:0-4097 GCA_045660585.1 Faecousia sp.
GATCTGCGGTACAGCCCCCACATTGCTGTGGTTACCAATCTGGCTCCCAATCATCTGGATGTCCATAAGGATATGGAGGAATATATTGAGGCAAAGACCCACATTTTCACCTACCAGAAGGAAGGGGACATCCTTGTTGTCAACAGCGATAATGCTATTACCCGTGAGTTCCGTTCTGTGGGAAAGACCCTGTTCTTCAGCCGTAAGGAGCAGGCAGATGTGATGTTGCAAGAGGGTAAGATCTACCTGTGGGGAGAGCCTGTTCTGGATCAGCAGGATATTCTGCT
This sequence comes from Faecousia sp., assembly GCA_045660585.1. Classification (GTDB taxonomy): domain Bacteria; phylum Bacillota; class Clostridia; order Oscillospirales; family Oscillospiraceae; genus JAZOXB01. The sequence continues at coordinate 288 of JAZREB010000005.1, forward strand.
CCCCGGGATCCACAATGTAGAGAACTATATGACCGCCATTGCTGTGGTGGAATCTATGGTGTCTAAAGAAGATATCGTCCATGTTGCCAAGAACTTCGGCGGTGTGGAGCACCGTATTGAGCTGGTTCGGGTGAAGGACGGCGTCCGGTATTATAACGATTCCATTGCATCTTCTCCCAGCCGTACCATGGCAGGCCTCCGCAGTTTTCAAGAAAAGGTCATCCTGATCGCAGGTGGCTATGATAAAAAGATCCCCTTTGATACTTTAGGGGAAGAGATCGTTTCTTCTGTAAAGATCTTGATCGCTACCGGTGCCACGGGCCCTCAAATTGCCGCCGCCACCCGAAAGGCTTCTGCCTATGGGCCCGGTCAGCCGGAGATCATAGAGATACCCGATTTCTATGACGCCGTCCATAAGGCCGCAGAAATGGCAGGGGAGGGAGATGTGGTTCTCCTGTCTCCCGCAGGCCCCGCCTTTGACCGTTTTAAGAATTTTATGGTCAGAGGGAAAGAATTTAAAAAGACGGTGATGGAGCTGTGACACAGAGAACTTGTACCGCTGTGATCGTGGCGGCGGGGAGTGCCTCCCGTATGAAGGGCATTGACAAAACCATAGCTCCTGTTGGGGGTGAGCCTCTGATCCTGCGTACAGTGAGAGCTGTGGCCCAGGCAGAGGAGATCACCCGGATCCTGATCGTCACCCGTGAGGATCTGATCCCGATAGTTTCCCAACTGTGTAGTTCCGAGCCTAAGTTTGCAGGAGTCATTGCAGGGGGGAGCAGTCGCAGTGAATCTGTTCTCCGTGGCTTACAGACTGCCACAGGGGAACTGGTAGCCATCCACGATGGCGCCAGACCCTTCGTGACAGGGGAGCTTATTGACAGAACGATCCGCACTGCCATAGAATACGGCGCCGCCGCCCCTGCCATCCCGGTAAAGGACACAATTAAGGTTGCCCGTGAGAGACGAGTGGAGGAAACTCCCGACAGATCCACCCTCTTTGCAGTACAGACTCCACAGGTCTTTTACAGAGAGGAGATCCAACGGATCTTGATGCAGGCCATGGAGCAGGGGATCCCATTGACAGATGATTGCTCCGCCGCAGAATGGGCAGGGAAGACTGTTGTCCTCACAGAGGGCAGTGAAGAAAATATTAAGATCACCACCCCTATGGATCTGATCCTGGGAGAGGCGATCCTACAAAGGAGGTCCGGGCTATGAGGATCGGACACGGATATGATGTACACCGCCTGGTACCGGGACGGAAGCTGATCATCGGCGGAGTGGACATTCCCTATGAGTTGGGCTTAGACGGACACTCCGATGCAGATGTTCTTCTCCATGCGGTCATGGATGCCCTTCTGGGTGCCTCCGCTATGGGGGACATCGGTGGATTGTTCCCCGATAATGAGCCTAAGTATAAGGGAATCGACTCCATGCTCCTTTTGCAAGAGGTGGTGGAGCGTATCACCGAAAAGGGCTACCGGTTAGGGAACCTGGACGTAACCATGATCGCCCAGAAACCCAAAATGAAGCCCCATATTCCCCAAATGATCGATAATCTTGCAAGAGCCCTTCGGGTTGCGCCATCCCGCATTAACGTCAAGGCCACCACGGAGGAGCGTCTTGGATTTACCGGTAGCGGAGAGGGCATGGCTTGCCATGCGGTCTGCTTACTGGAAGAAAGAGAGGATAAGTCCTATGTTTAACAAACCCCAAGAATCCCTGAATCCCCAGACTGCCGAGGAGCGTTGGAGCTACCTTGTGAAATGGGAAAAGCGCATGAAGAGAAATCTCCTCCTGTGCCGGATCATCCAGCCTGCGGGAGCGGTAATATTCACCCTGAACATGCTCCTGTCTACCATCAACTTCCTCTTAGCTGTTGGGGAAAAGCTGGGCACCACAGTGATCGCAACAGCCCTTGAAAAGGTTCCCATGCTACCTGCCATGGTATCCAATTTCCCCCGTGGGAGCATTAAGGGATCCATTATCTTTGGCTTTTTCTTCTCTTTCCTGGTGCCCCTGCTGCTCAGCGGTGTAGCCTTCGGTGTCATGATGATTATTGATGCCGCCAAGAAAAATCCCCTTCCCGAGCTCAAGGGCTCCGAGGTAGAACGGGCAGAGGCTCTGGCTCATAAGGCAGAGAGTGTGTATAACCTGCGCCGGAGCTTCCCTAAGTGGTCCATCTATTTGGAGACTACCATTCTCACTGCCTTGGTTGCATGGCCCATCCTGTCTGTATGCCTTGGTTTCTTAGGTGGGGAGGATCCCGCTGTGTTACAGATCGCACTGTCCTGCTTTGCTATGGTGGTGTGCGTGTTCGGCTTCTTCTGGGTCTTTGCAGGGTGCTTCTGGGCTTTTGCGCAGCTCAACGCACTGTATTACTTAACCCCCGGCGAATGGACTTTCTACCGTCTGTTTAACGAGGCTGACGACTACTGGGAGAGTGTTGACTCCGAGGAATATGCCCGTCGTGAACGGGTAGCCGCTCGGAAAGCGCTGAAACGAATCCGGAGAAAGAACTGATTGTTTTTGATCGACCTGTCTGTTTGGACGGGTCGATCTGTTTTTTTGCGACTTGTAAAAAGACAAACAAATAGAAATGAAACCAATCTGAATTAACTTGGAAAGGCTATCGTCAAATAGAACAAAATATAGCATAAAATTTCTACTAAATCGACGATAAAACAGTGCTTGCAAAATTAAGAATTTCTGGTAGAATTAAAGTGATAAATTAGGGTGGGGGAGAACCCTACCTTATGAGAAAACAGGAGGACATTTCTATGACAAAGAAGCATCGCGTTTTATCCGTGCTGTTGGCTCTGGCTCTTCTGCTGTCTATGTTCAGCATGCTGAGTGTTTCTGCCGCAGCCCCCACATCTGCAGATGTTGCCACTGTCGCCGCTATTTCCGGCGATGTTGCCAATGCCTTCGAGAATGCCATTAAGGCAGGCTCTCAGGACATCGACGGCGTATATTACGGCGTTACCTTCCCCGCAATCAGCGTATCCATTGGCGATATGGGCTACGAGGACTACATCCTCATGGCCGCTAACGCACTGTATGCCCTGGCAGAGGGCAAGGCCGACACCACCGTTGTCAGCTACAAGGATATCACCTTCGGCAATGACAAGGTCAAGAACGGCACCGGCACCTCCCTGAACAAGGCACAGTATCTGGAACTGGCAGAGCGTGTTGCTAAGTACGGCAACACCATGGGCAAGCTCCCCACCAGCTTCAACCGTCCTACCGACGGTGTCAACATCTACGAAGGCCGCATGACCATTTTCTCCATCGGTCATCTCTTTGCAGAGGTTCTGGCTTCCTACGGCGCTAACAAGACCCTCCCCGAGACCATGTCCTTCCTCCCCACTCATCTGGGCGATGTTGATGTTACCCCCGCTCCCGTAGTTCCCTCCGAGCCCGACGACTGGTTCGCCGCGGTTATGACCGCTGCCGCAAACGTCAAGGCCAGCATGGCTGACAACGTTCTGCCCGGCTCCATCGCAGTTGGCCCCATCACTGTCACTCCCGCTCAGTTCCTGTACCTGGCATGTAAGGTCACTGTTTCCCTGAGCGCAGGCACTACCAGCGGTACTCTCTCTGTTCCCGTTGCCGCAGAACCCCAGAATCCCCAGGGCTCTACCACCGGCCAGAGTACAGAGGACGACTATGTTGACATTGCTAACCGTCTGATCACTTACATCGACAACAACAAGCAGGCTCCCAACTATGCAACCAGCAATGGTCTGGGTGGCCCCGTTAATTACTACGATTTGGTTTACGCATTTGCAAGAGTCGTTGCCTACT
>JAZREB010000006.1:0-18926 GCA_045660585.1 Faecousia sp.
CACAGAACGACATGGCTACGACCCGACTTGAAGCTGCCCGACTGGAAGGCTGCTGCAAATCTCGTGCGCACCATTGCCGAGAACTACAAGCTGCCTTACTACACCCTGTCTCCCACTTACTCCGTCTGCAAGGAGCACGGCTATCTGGTTGGCGAGCAGTTTGTTTGCCCCGAGTGCGGTCGTAAGACCGAGGTCTACAGCCGTATCACCGGCTACTACCGTCCCGTGCAGAACTGGAACGACGGCAAGTCTCAGGAATTCAAGGATCGCAAGGTCTACAACATCGCACAGTCCATGCAGAACCGTTTCGCTGACAGCGTAGAGGCTCCCGTAGCGAAGACCGAGGCAGAGGCTCCCGTAAGTGCAGAGGGCAAGAAAATCCTCTTCACCACCGCTACCTGCCCCAAGTGCGTTATGGCTAAGAAGTTCTTAGAGGATGCAGGCATTGCATACGAGGTCATCGTAGTCAACGAGAATCCCGATGCCGCACGCACTCTGGGCATTAAGCAGGCCCCCACTCTGGTGGTTCTGGAAGGCGACACCGTCGTGCAGAAGATCGAGAATCCCTCTAACATCCGCGCTTATTCCGAGGCATACAAGGCATAATTCAATCTAACTACCAATAGGGTCCCACAAGGACCCTATTGCATCTTATTGAGAATACAGAGGATATTAGTATGTATGATATCATTATTGTAGGCGCAGGCCCTGCCGGTCTGACCGCCGCCATCTATGGCAGACGTGCAGGTAAATCCGTACTGGTTCTGGAAAAGGACACCTTCGGCGGACAGATCACCTACTCCCCCAAGTTAGAAAACTATCCCGGCTTCGAGGCCGTCAGTGGTAACGAGCTGGCACAGAAGATCTTAGAGCAAGCACTGGCACTGGGTGCAGAGATCGACATGGACACCGTTACAGAGGTCCGTGACGGAGATGTGAAGGAAGTTATCGGTGAAAACAGCACCTACCTGGGCAGAACCGTCATCATTGCCGCCGGTGCCAAGCACCGCAGATTGGGTTTGGAACGGGAAGAAGAATTCATCGGCAACGGTATTTCCTTCTGTGCCGTTTGTGACGGCGCTTTCTACACCGGTCAGCACGTTGCTCTCATCGGTGGCGGCAACACCGCATTGCAGGAGGCTATCTTGCTGTCAGAGAACTGCTCTCATGTGACGGTGGTTCAGAACCTTCCCTTCCTCACCGGGGAAGCTAAGCTGGCTCAGGCACTGAAGGAACGGAGCAATGTATCCTGCCTCTTCAGCACCGTTGTTACGGCATATGAAGGCGACACCGACCTCCGTCGGATCCGGGTGCAGAACACCGACACGGGAGAAGAGCAGGTACTGGACATTGACGGTCTGTTCTTAGCCATTGGCACCGAGCCCGAAAATCAGCCCTACGAGGCTGTGGCAGAGCTGAACCATCAAGGTTATATCCTTGCTGACGAGAGCTGCCGCACCGGGAAAGATGGCATTTTCGTTGCAGGCGATTGCCGTACCAAGACCTACCGTCAGGTAGCTACCGCCATTGCAGACGGTGCTACCGCCGCCCTGAATGCTTGCAGATACTTAGATCATTAACATTTAATCCATCCTATCATAAAAACTGTCTTACCCCGAAAATCGAGGTAAGACAGTTTTTATAATATTTCTTTATTCTTGGGAAAGGTCTACGGTCTTATGACCATAGGATTCGGCCTTTTCCAAAATGCCGGAGGAAGGATACGCGTAGACCACTACCCGTTCGGGATCGCCGAAGGGCAAAGAATCTTCGGTGGTAGAGGCGGCAAAATTCTCCTTATCGATGCTCAGAATGTAATTGTCAAAATACAATTCCTTTAAAGCGGTACAGCCCATAAAGGATCCCGTACCCATCCGGCGAAGAGCAGGATAGAAATAGAGGCTCTCCAAGGAGGTACAATTACGGAAGTTTTCATAGGACATATTTTCCAGTGCGACGGGAAGCGTTACCTCACGCAGAGAAGTACAACCGGAGAAGGTACCTACAGCCAAGAAACGCATACCCACAGGAAGGACACAGCTTTCCAGGGCAGTACAGCCGGAGAAGGCATAACGACCGATGGCATAGTAATACTGTCCGGCATAAACACCCTCAAAATCCAAGAGAGACTCGGGAAGGTACAGATCTACCAGAGAGGTACAGCCCGTAAAGGCATAGTCACCGATCTGTCTGGTATTATTACCCAAATAAACGGATTCCAGAGATACATTATCTGCAAATGCGTATTTGCTGATATTCACCGCGGAAGTATCGGGAATGGATATCTCACGGATAGAGGGGCAGTTCTTAAAGGCCCCTTCTCCAATGCTTGCAAGGGTCGAAGAGAAGGTAATGTTTTCTAACTTAGGGCAGTTTGCAAAGGCATTTGCCACGATAAGTGCAACGGAATCTGCCATGACAACGGTCTCAAGAACGGGATATCCCTCAAATACGTTCCCAACAATATTGGTGCCGTAAAGGAATTCGATAGAGGTAATTCGATCCTTATATACATTCCAGGGAATGGCATCGGGAGACTTGTTCAGAATATCGCCGGCACCCGCCAGTTGCAGGAGACCGGACTCATAAAATGCCCATGTAATCTCCTTGCCCTCTGTATAGGTGGCGATCGTGCCGCTATCTAAAGCAGATTCTGTATTGGGATATACATCCACCTCAATGAGGTTTTCAATAAAACGCACCAAAATGGTTGCTACCTGTGCTCTGGTAGCATCTCCCTTAGGTGTAAGATAGACCTTGCCACCCTTGCCGACACCGGTGATCAGTTCCCGTCCCAGAGCCCATGCCATAGCATCTGTTGCCCAAGAGCTCAGGTCTGCAAAATCGGGGAATTCCTCGGGTTTTCCGGTTGCCGATGTATCCAAGCCCTTTTTCAGAGCATAGCGATAGAGAATGGTTGCCAACTGTTCACGGGTAATGGTGCCGTTGGGATTAAATTTACCATTACCCACGCCATTAACGATCTCTTGTTCAGCCGCCCAGTTTACGGCACCGGCAAACCAGTCCTTGGATCTGACATCTACAAAAGATGCCTGTGCCGCCTGGGGCTCGCCCTCATACCGCCACAGAACCGTAACCAGCATTGCTCTGGTCATAGCCCGATTGGGTCCGAAGGTAGTGGTATTGATGCCGTTAAACAGATTTCGACCCACAGCCTTCTCTACAGAGCCGTAAAACCAGCTATCGGAAGGAACATCCTTAAATGCATTAAAGTTATCATTATAAGAAGGGGTGGAAAAACGACTTACGCTGTAGCAGCCGGAACAGATCTTCAGGGTGTAGCCTGCTTCATACTCCGTAGGATCGCCTGCATTGACTGTAGTATCAAAATATTCATGTCCGTCTTCAAAAATGCAAACCTCTACGGGAACGTGCTCCATACCGGAGCCATAATAGAAGGTGGCTCTTCCGCTACCCATATAAATAGGAGTCACGAAGAAATAACCACCGGCAGACTCGGTCTTAAACATAGGACTGCCCAGAGTGACTCTGTTTTCAATGCCGTAAGAAGGCAATGGAGAACGACCGGCGGCAAGAACCGTGGTTACACCGTATTGCAGTTCGATGGTGTCCAGAGGCTCCCAAGTATTCGCAAGCATCACAAAAGAATTCCAGCGTTTCTGGAAGGTATCGTAAACATAAACATCGGTCATAAAGGCGGTATCTTCTACCATTACCAAGGTATTGCCCTGTTTCTCTGCGGTAAAGGTCACAACGGTATACCGTCCCGTAGCGATCCCACGGGCATCCCAGGAAAGCTCGTAAGTGCCAAAGCCCTCAGCCATGTTAAAAGGAGCATAATCCTGTGCAATAGGGGTAGCATTCAGATCCGTACCCTGATAAACCTGCATAACCATATACTGATTGGGCTTACCGGTACAATAGACGCCCAGAGGCAGTTTATACACTCCGTTGGGCGTAAAGCTGCACTGGGTTACCAGAGGTCCGGGGAAGACAAGATTGTCCTCTATCGCAGAACGCTTAGGGTTTGCAATCTTCATGAGGCGGTCCTCACTGACCGCTACAGCCCGGGAGGCATCCACCTCCACAGACAGGTCGGGAAGTCTCTCCGGCACCAAAGCGGATACGGGCACCATGAGAGAAAACAGCAGGGTCAATGCCAAGAGTGCGCAGATAAGTTTTTTCATCTAAATCACACCTTTCTACAGGATAAGAATATTATACTGCAACCTACGCATTTTGTCAATGAAAATCTAAATTGCGGTTAGAAAACGAAAGAGCATACCATGGTCAAGATCCGGGGGAAACTGAAGTTTGATCGATCTCCGAAAATTTTATGAAACCGGAAGCAAAATCCAAAAAGATTCCATAAAATTCCCCCAATTGATTGATTTTCAGGTTATTTCATGATATGATATTATAGTTGTATTATGGCGTATTATGCCTTGGATCATATGTACAAAGGAGAATGCTTATGAACACAAAGAATCTGTTCCGTCGCGTGCTCTGCTGTCTGCTCCTTCTTGCTATGCTGGCCGGCTATTTCCCGACCGGTGTGTTGGAAGTCAAGGCAACAGAAGACACCTCCTCCCTTTCGGAGGAAAAGACCGAAACCCGAGACACTTCTCTTTCGGAAGAACTGTCGGTTCCCACCTACCCTCAGTTGGCATCTTACTATGCCATAGCTGAGAATCCCATGCAGAGCGAAACCTATCTCATGGGTGGTATGTCCCTCGTCAAGCACTATGCGTATTTTATCCGTACCACTACGGATAAAAGCACAGCCATATTATATCGAACCAATCTAAAAACTAAGTCCAGTGCAAAAGTCACCTTCAACGAGCCGAATCGTCTGGGCGAAGGCAAAGCCATGACAACTGCAGAAACCGAAAACGGCTCCTATTTGATCATCGCCACAGGCAAAACCGGTGCCAATGCCCTACTGCTTGCTCCTGTTGATACCGGTAAAATGACAGTTGATCTTGCAGGCGGTTATACCCTAAAAACCGCAGACAATACCGAGCTGTGCGCTGATTCTGTGACCGTCCTGTCGGTAGACGGAACCACTGCAAATCTGCTGATCCGCAGTGGCTATAAATTCTATACTGCCGCCATCAACACTTCCAACACAGGCGACGGAACCTTAGTTGCGACTGCTTCCTTTACCATTGATCCGACCGCCACCAGAACCAAGATCATGGAGCTGTGCGACGCTCCCGTTGCCGTTAAAAACACGGAGAACGGTGACAATATCGGTGCTCTGTATTTCGGCATTGAATATGTACCTTCGCTGGATCGTCTGTATATGGGTGTATCGGTGAACTGCAGTACCGGTATTTTGGTCTATTCCAATGTAACAGATCTCATCAGCGAAAAAACTCAGAGTGCAAATGCAGATCTGAATCTGTCTATCCCCGTTGCCTCAAGCGGATACACCTACCACAGGATCTGTGACATTGCCATTTCTCGAGGTATGGTATTTTTCAGCTCCGAAGGCTTGCGGCTCACAGGCACCAATCCCAGAGGTAATATTTGTCACCTGTTGGATACCCCCTCCGATACCATGAATAAAATTCAGGGTTTCCATCAAAGCGGTACCTACCGCGTAGCGGGAGAAACTACCCCGAATCACGTCTTCGTCTGCTATAAGGACAATACAACCGGAGAACATAAGATCAAAATTGAAGTGACTACTTCCACCGAAGACGCTTATCGCATGGGTTTTGAAAGCGATGCCCAAGGCTATTGGTACATCCGCTGTGGCGTGGGTATTTCCGGTGTTGCCAAGGTTGCTAATCTGTACCTCACCGCCGGAGAAGACGGTTCTGTAACGCTCCAACCCAAGGATCCCGGAAATCCCAATCAGATGTGGTATCTGCGTTATACCAAAATGAATGGGACCGATAAGCTATATGCCATCCACAGCAAAGCAACCGGGCTGTACTTGGGAAATGATAAGACGGACATCTATAAGATCATCACGCGTACCGAAGGTAAAACCTTCGTTCTGCAACAGGTTAAGGACACTGCAGCTCTGAAATCCTACCTCTTTGACTATGAGTTTTATAAAATGGCATACCCCAATGAGGTCGGAAACAAAACCGCAGACGAAGCACTCTCCTATTTTGAAAGTACGGGTAAGGCAGCAGGTCATATTGCAAGCCCCTATTTCGATCCCGAATATTATCTGGCTAATAACGCAGATGTGAAAAAAAATAATAAATACAATACCCCCAAGGGTGCCTTTGATCATTTTGTCAATTATGGTTTTTGGGAGGGTCGACAAGGTTCTATCTTCTTCTCTGCTGCAGAATACGCTTCCGGAACAAAGAATCAGGATATATATGACACCTATTTCCCGGAAAAAGAATGGATCCTATATAACTACGACAAATATGGTGTTAATGAAGCAAGCTACAAGTATTACCGGCAAGGATCCGATGAGTTCTCTCTCCAGGAATATGCAGAGGAATTTTATCTTTCGGTTTCTACAGACAGTGAAGATAATATCGGCAAGAACCTTCTGCGGAATTATCTTGCATCCTTGATCCGCATGAAGAATTGTACCACCATTGAAGAGTTCTATACCCTGATCTATGATGAGGATGTTTATAAATATCTGAACAGAACCGATCTGACACTGACTAAACTGGAAAACGCAAATATTGGCGGAAGTGGCTATTCCGCCAAATTAAAGAGGCACTGGGATGTGCACGGCAGATCCGGAGGTCGTACCCCCGGTTACCTGTTCGTCCCCTCCTACTATGCTACACGGTACCACGACAAGGGAGTTACCCTTGCAAATGCCTATGAGCATTACTTCAATACCGGACGGGCTGAAGGTCTGGTAGGCTCCCCTTATGTCTCCATGAGTACAGCGGAGGATATCCCCTGTAATCACAGCTATACCGCAACTGCTTATGATACCTACTGCACACAGACCTGTAAGAAAACTACCTTCTGTGCCCTTTGCCGTGATGTGATCAATCAGGTGGAATTCCCTGCTCTGTCCCACAAGGACAGTGACGGAAATACCAAGTGTGACCTCTGTAATAATTCTATCACCGATATACTCAATGACCAGAATGAACTGCTGGGTCTGGAGCTGCCGGGCTATGACAATGAACTGGTAACAGATACCTCTAATTTCCAGAAAAACAGCAATACCAAGTCTCCCGGCATGTACTATCTGGTACAAAAGGGTTCTGACGGGATCTACCGTGTATTTGATCCCATGTCTCAGAGTCTCTACGGTACTATCGCCGCCACTCAAGTTTCCGAGGCCGGTGGAAGGATCGTAGGTGCCGACCCGGATATGGCACTGGATGTTCGATTCAGCGAAGATCAGAAATTAGATAACCCGAATCCGGACAAAAACACCAATCACTATAATTTCGGGATGGAAGACGAATATTACCTGTATATTGAGGCCGAACCCACCCGAATTAAGAGAGCGGATGGATCAGCGTACCGAAACATCGGCGTTGGTACGGCAAAAAGCGATACCACCATATACCTCTACCGTTCCCTGAATATTTATGATCCCGCAAAAAATTTAAGTAGTGACAGCAAGGTTACCCTTACATATTATTTGGGTCATGAAATCATGAACGGTTCCGATTATTTCGAGTGGACCATGCAGTATGGTAACCAATCCCATGATGATAACTTCTATCTCTACAAACTGGCTGAGGATCGTCTCCACACCGACGGCATTTACGAAGCACTGCAACGTGCGGTTACCTACCTGCCCCAAAACGGCAATTACGATAACACTGTGTATAAGCGTTTCTGCGCCCTGGTAGATGATCTAAAGAACGACTATCTCAAGTATAACAATGTCACCCTATCCGGTACGGATCTGACTAACCGTGAGGATCTCCAGAATGCACTGGATCAAAAGGAACGAGAGCTTCTGGATCTCATGGGTATTTTGGAGATCAACCGCCAAGGGAAAACCATCAGCTATTTCCCTGCGAATATGTATGAATGGGACGAAGACGGCATTAACGCTCTTGTAGCCCAAATGAACGATGCTGAAACCAAGGGTTTCTTCTTTGAAGCAGGCAAAAATGTCACAGGTACTTCCCCTTTCAGTGTATATGACAAAAACACAAAAGAGGAAATAGATGGTGTATCTACCTATGCACAGATGTACAGTATCTATTCGGGATTGGTAGAAAAGATTCTTTCCGATTCCAATAATCCTCCCTTCAACAATCAGAACGTAGTAGCCGCCGATATGTGGAGTGAGACTCCCATAAAGAATGTAAAGAACGTCTATACCGCGGTTGGCGTCCCCTTTGTATATAAGGACGGCTACTATACCTTAGACAGCGATCAGAACGGTGTCTTCTTTGAAGGTGAGCCTACCTCCGGCACCAATCTCGCCATTCTGGAAAAGCCTATTTCCTATCACTGGCATTCCGGTTCCACTAACGGTGCAGGCGTCCCCGGCTATCAGCAAGAAACCAAATACAGCTACCAAATGTATAATAACTATGTAACAGGTTTCCAGCCCTTTGCAGATGTTACAGAGTTCTCCGGCAAGTCCTACAGCGCTAAAGCCTCTACTTCCAACTATGTTGCCCCTGTAGATACATATATTATGGACGGCGTTTCCCATATCTCCGACAAAAACGATGCTGTAGACACTACCGGTCGTGGCGATCCCGAATGGGGATTCGGTATGCGGTTGGATATTAAATTCAACATGACAGAAAACGGCTGTATCTACGACACAAACGGTAACGAAACCCCCATCACCTTCAATTTCTCCGGTGACGATGATGTATGGGTATACATTGACGGCAAGTTGGTTATGGAGCTGGGAGGTTCCCACGATGCCATTCAGGGCGAGATCAATTTCGCTACAGGTGATGTCATCGTCAGCTCCGAAAAGTACGGCCGGATCCGTGACAAAAATCCCAATGGTTATGGTCGCGGAAGCGATGCCAATCAGTACGGTAGCAACAATGTTACCGCTGCAGGCTCCATCCTCACCCGAAATATGTACCAGAAGAACATCTATGAAAAGGTCTTTGAAACAACTGTAAGCAAATTCGCCGCCGGAGGTGAACGTACTCTGACCGTATTCTACATGGACAGAGGTAAGGGCAGAACCAACTGCGCTATTTCCTTTAATCTGCCTCAGAACGATATCGTAGTGGTAGAAAAGGATATTGCCGATACCTATGCCGGTGTTGTAGACCCCGCTACCGGGAAGGAAATGCCCATTTCCCAGGCAACTATGGACTATCTCAGCACGCTGGACTATGGCTTTACTCTGTTTGAGAACAATGAACCTGTCGCTCGTCAGCTCTTCTATATTTACGACGAAAACGGAGCCCTGTTGGGAACCAGAGAAACAGACCGTCTGGGACATTTCACCCTGAAAAACGGCCAGAGAGCAGAATTCCGCAATCTGCAGTTTACAGGCCAGTCCTACTATGTCACCGAGGATGATCTCAATTCCCGTTGGTCCGATCCCACGTGGTCCGGCGATACTAACGGCGAACCCATTAGCAGTCAAACCGGCTATACCGCCCCGAACCAGGGCATGACAGGCGGCCCCTATTCCGTAGAAATCATTCGATTTGTATGTACCAATCACTACAGCTATTATCCCGAGCTGCTACCGGAAATCCAGTATGTCGTCCCGGATTACGGCAAGCCCATTGATATTATGATCATCGATAACGCCGTATTTAAGGGTCTGTCCGAGGAAGTGGTCAGAGGCGGCATCATTAAAAAAAGGTACGCTCCCACTGAGTCCGAGATGGCCGCAGGCATTGTCTCCTACGGTTCATATTACTCCAGTTCCATTATCGAAGATCGGTTCATCAGGATATTCCCCAAGAAGATGCTCACAGAAGAATGTCGGATGTATGCCGATGTGGAAATCACCTTGGATGACGCTTCTGTCCGCACCGCTACCATCACCATAAAAATTGCCCCTGCAACCATCATGTATTACGAGAGCGACTTCCTGGAAGGCATGGAGAATGCAAAGACCGTATTCACATACACCACAAGCGGTACTACAGACAGCAAGCACCAGTGGACTGACAAGGACTCTACCGGTAAGGATACGATCCAGGACAACGGTGTTCCCGGTGATGAGGTATATAACTTAGTCATCGACAAGGAGGCCATTCCCTCCAACGCCTTCTTTGCAGACTTCGACGGTGAAGGTTACGCAGAGCGTTACAGCGTAGACGCTCTGTACAAGGGCTATGACTACGATGCCTACTATGCAGATTCCATGCAAGCATATGCCTGGCTCGTTAACGAGGCAAACAGCTCTGTGGCTACCATTGATCCTAACAAAGGAACCCTTTCTTTCACCATGAAGAAAGAAAAAACCAGTGCCTTTGTGCAAACAGGATTCACCACCGAAATTGAAAACAGCACCCTGAATCTGATCCCCGTACCGAACAGCTTCGCTCAGATCCGTCTGAAACTGAAGAATTTCAAATCGGATGGCTCCGGTCCAAAGCCCCAGGTTCGTATCTATTATTACGATCCCGATTCCACATCGTCATTTAATGACCAGATCCAATTCGATTATGTGCAGATCCCGGAAGAGTATCTGAACAGCGACGCATACTTCACCGTAAAGATCCCCCTGACCGAAAAGTACGAGGCAGAACCCTATATCGATCGTCTCCGCGTCCAACTTTTCTATACAGAAAACATCAGCGACACCGAGACAGGCATCTTTACACTGGACTATGTCTATGTAGGGCCGGAATTCGGATTTAAGGAAAACGTAGACAGCGAGTATCTGTATTTCGGCTTCGACGGAACCGAGGGCGATATCTTACGATACAGTGCAGGGATCTATGGCGATCAGAATCTGAACTACGACAGCGATGATGGTCCTTGGGCAAGCTCACATGCTTTCAAAAGCATGACAAACACCCATGTCATAGACAATCATGAAGGTGCCCTATCCATGGACATTGCCGAGGGATACATAAATTATGCTAACAACTGTGGTCCTCGATTTATGATCTCGAACAACGGCCAATATCCCGTTTCCGGAGATCCCGCTCAACCTGAGCCAGGTTTATCTCCCCTCTGTTTCGATGCACGGAATGCAGAATATGTGCAAATTCGTTTCAAACTGGTAAATTGTACTTTTTCCAGCGCGGATACATACAAAAAGATCTGTGTTTTGTATAACTACAAAGATGCTTCCGGCGCAGAAAAGTACGACTATAGGATCTACGGCGAGTATGATGCCGATTCCGAGGAGTATCAGACCGTCCGCATCCCCATCCCCAAGGACTCCAAGATGAAGACCGAAGCAGTTACCATAACCTCTATCGGTCTGCGATTCAGAGGTTTGATGGGAAAAACCGGAGGCGGTAAGGTTATCATTGACGAGATCTTCTTAGGCACCGAGGAAGCCATGCTCCGTCTGGACGAGAGCTCTCACAACCTGTTCTTCGACTTTAACAACACCGAAGAGGATCATATCCGCTACAGCACCGACTTCTACGGCGGATATAACTATGACGATCCCGATGTTCGCCATTGGGCTATGAGCTACGGTGCGGAAATCACAACGGGCCTCGGTGCAGAAGAAGGTACCAGCTCCACAGCCAATCACTATGAGATCGCTAACGGTGTTGCAAGCCTTACGATTCCCTATCCCCCCCATCATACTCAAACCCGCTTCGGTACAACAGCCGTTGCAACTCCTAAGAACGATGCTACGAAGCCCAGCGGCTACTATCCCTGGCACGAAACCCCCGAGAGAATACCCCTGAACTTCCCCGCTAAATATGCAGAATATGTCCAGGTCAAATTCCGGGTAGAGGATTGTATTGCCTCAGACGGAAAAGCTCCCAATGTAGGTGTAATTTTCTACTGTTTGGAACAGGACGGTAAAACGAAATATAAGATCTACGACTCGGATAATTACAAGATCGCCGACGGTTACATCACTCTGCGTTTCAAAACGGAAAATAAAGAACACGGCAGATTGCAGGATGTAGAGACCATTTTGGCAGTCAGTGTTATATTCCGCAATATTCAAGCCGAGACGCAGAATTCCACCACCGCTAAGGTGCATCTGGATTATCTGTACATAGGTGAGATGGTACAGGCCAATCCCGCCGCACGGAGTCTCTACTACAGCTTTGAGAACACCGAGTCCGATCGTGAGCGCTATGACTCCGATGCCTACGGTTATATCAATGCAGACGATGAAGTGACCGTCCATTGGTGGGATAATGATGGAACTCACACCCCCAATGACACTACCGACGGCAAATCCGAAAGTTTCACCATTGACAACGCCTCCGGCACAGGCGTCATCGTAGCACTGCCCTCCGCCGCTGAACTGACTACCAGATGGCCCGATTTCTACATTGATACCAGCATTACCGGCGGAAACCACAAGAACCCCTTGGATTTCAAGCCTCAGGATGCAGAGATCTACCAGGTACGATTCAAAGTAGAGGGGTTCGGAGTGGGAAGATGCCTGGATAAAACGACCGGTAATGAAAAAACCGTAAATCCCTATGTAAATCTACAATGGGAAGTAGCAGGCAGTCAAACATCCCAGACTCTCTCAACTGCATCGAAAGTCGTCGAGTATGATTTAAGCTATCTGGAAACAGGCGAATGGGTCACCGTCACCTGTAAGATCCCGGAAAGTGCCAGAAATGCAGATGCCATCCAAAGTGTCCGCGCCTATTTTGCAGGTCTGACTAACCTGGAAGGCAAGCAGGGAAAGATTACCATTGACTATATCTATATAGGACCCGATGATCGTCCCGATCAGGTCTACGGATATGACAGCCACTACAATAACGATCCTGTTTATTCCGACGGTCATAGCAAGTTCGTAGAAGGTGCCGGTGTAAAGCTCCAGAACAATACCACCTATACGGAGCTTTCCTTCCCCTTCAAGGGAACAGGCTTCGACCTCATCAGCCGTACAGGCCCCAGTCAGGCTACCATCCGTGTGGAAGTCACCAAGAAGGGCGAAGCAGAACCTTTGAAAAAGCTGACAATCAACAACAAGGGTCAGTTGGAACTTTACCAGATTCCCGTTGTATCTGTTCAGGGTCTGGACTATGGCGAATACAATGTTACTCTGTGGGTCAACAAAGCCGTGAACAGCCAGTACGAGGTGCTGAATCGTGGCGGAGAATTCTACTTCGACGCAGTGCGGATCTACGATCCCATGGGAACAGATGACGCCTCCTATTACAAGGCTGACCGTGAGGCCTACAACTTCATTAAGGAGATCCGCAACATCCTCCTGGATAAGGAAACCTTTGAGAATCTGTCCGATGCAACGGAAGAAACCATCGAGGGTGCCGTATTTGTAGATGTGAACTCCCACCTGGTACAGCCCGACGGTTCCCTGCCCAACGATCCCGAGGCCGGAGTTTCCGACCAATTCACTACTGTTGATGTAGCAACCTATAATGGCATCGGTCCCAAGAACGAGGTTTACTTGGCTCCCGGTCAGGCAGTAGCCTTTAATCTGAAGGTCAGCACCAATAGAAATATCACCAGTCTCGATATTGGTGCAAAAACCATTGTCAGCGGTAAAGCAAATCTAAAGATCGGTATTCTTGCCAAGGATGCAAAGGGCGATTTCACCATTGCCACCGACCGCAGTTACACCATCAGCAGTGCAACTGCTCAATATCTGGAAATGGATCTTACCAATGTACAGGTAAAGAGCGATTCCGATTCTAAGTATCAGCCCATGTATCTGGTATTCTATAATATTTCTGCTCCCGGAACTGCCTCTACTGCAGAAAGTCCCAACGCTAATGGGGTGATTTCCCTGACGGACGTGAAAGTTGCCTACAACGCAAATCCCGACCAAGCTCAGAATGTTCCCGGAGACACCATTACGGATCCGGAGATCGATCCCGATCTCAAGCCCGATGGCAAAAACGCAGGCGAAGCCCCCATCCAAATGTTAGTTGACGGAGATACCCTCCCTGCTACCAAGTATTTTGTCAATGCTGTAAACGAAACTCCCATTTTGGAAGAGAATGCTACCATTCGCCACACTCTGAATCTGGCAAGCGATATTTCCCTGAACTATCTGGTCGCAACTTCGGAGCTTAGCGGGTACGACTCCTTCTATATGCAGTGCGTGATCCCTGTATACAATGGCAACGCATATGTAGGAACCAAGGTCGTAAAGCTCTCCCCTGTTCTCAAGGGCAATTACTACTACTTCACCTTAGAGGGTCTCACCGCCGTGCATATGATGGATGTGATCGAGGCAAAACTGGTCATGACCGCAGATGGACGTAGCTATTACTCCGAGACAGACTCCTACAGCATCGCAAAGTACGCCTATGCCCAGCTTGCAAAGGAAGGTAATACCACCCAACTCAAACAGTTGTGTGCAGACCTCCTGCGCTATGGTGCAAAGGCACAGATCCATAAGGGCTACAGAACCGACCGCCTTGCAGACCGTGAGATGACCGCAGATCAAAAGGCATATCTCACCGATTTGGATTCCGTAACCTTCGGCAATACCAACAGAGTATTAGAAGATCTGAAAAAGCCTTCTATCCTGTGGGTAGGTAAGGCTCTGAACTTAGAGTCCAAGGTGAGCCTGAAGTTCGTATTCTCCATGGCCACATACGAAGGAAAGGCAGATGATCTGTCCCTCCGCGTGAGCTACAAGGATGCTACAGGCGCAGAAAAAACACTGACCCTAAGTGGTGCACAGGAATACAACAAGACCCTGGGCTATTATGCCTTTACCGTTGATTCCCTCCTTGCCGCAGAGCTCCGTTCTGTTGTCAGCGTGCAGATTTACCATGGGGAAGCCCCCCTGTCCTGCACTATGCAATACAGCGCAGATACCTACGGTGCAGGAAAAACCGGCACTCTCTTAGACCTGTGCAAGGCCCTCTTTGCCTACTCCGATAGCGCAAAGGCCTACTTCGGCTAAAGCTTAGATAAGCAACCCATAAATAAACCAAGCCCCTGTTGAAAAGATCATCAGTCTTTCTCAACAGGGGCTACTTTGCAAATGATTAAAATTATATTTTCTTTCGGAAGATGGGATCAAATGAGGATACCGTTACAGTGGTCGATCTCGTGTTGGATGATCTGAGCTGTCCAACCGCTGAAGGTTTTGATACGGGTCTGAAACTCCGGGGTCTGCCAACGAACTTTAATGGAGCGATATCTCCTGCATTTACGGGGGCCACCCAATAGAGACAAACAGCCCTCCTCCGTATCGTAGGGCTCCGATTGTTTCAGGATCTCGGGATTGAACATGGTCATATAAGATCCCTCGTTATCAAAACAAATGATCCGTTTCCGCTGACCGATCATATTGGCGGCCATACCTACGCAGCCTTCTTTGTGAGCCGTGAGCGTATCTAAAAGATCACGGGCAATGTCTAAATCCTCTATGGTCGCAGGGGCGGATTTCAGACCCAAAAACAGAGGATCATGGATCAATTCTCTAACCATTCTTTTTACCTGACTTTCTTTCATGTATTTGTAGCAAAAAACATCTCGTTCACGAAAAGGGGTGCGTCTGACGAACAAGGGATTCTCCCACGGACTAAAAAACTGTCCCCCGGACACTTTTTTACCCCGGCTAAAGCCGGGGCCGTCCTTTCGAATCCCGTCACACCAAAAAATAATCCACCCACAAGGGGTGGATTATTTTTTGGTCGGAGTGACGGGATTCGAACCCATGGCCTCTTGGACCCGAACCAAGCGCGATACCAAACTTCGCCACACCCCGAAATCTTAGAATATTATACTCTCATATCCTATTTTTGTCAAGTAGAATTGTGGGAGAAAGTAAGTTTTTCTCGCCCTTGTGTATAATTTCCACCTGTTTGCATATACTGGCCTATGAGGTGATAGTATGCTCCGTTGGCTTATGAAAAAAGGAATTTTTTGTATTCTCTTATTGGGTTTGGTCTACTACCTGAACGGGAAAAATCCCCGTTGGATACAGGATGTAGGTCGATGGGTCGGTGATTCGGTAGGGCGCCGAGTCAGTGTTACCGTTTCCTCTCTCTTAGATCGGGCAGAGGAGCACTTTGACCTGTCCCGTATGGTGGAGGTTTTCCGTGAAGAACCCTAAGGTCAGCCTTTCTACAGGGGCATTTCTATTCCTGTGCGCCTATGGAATATGGGATCCATGGGACAGCTTTTGGGTCTTTATTTTATCCGTTGGGCTACACGAGGTGGGGCACTTGGTAGCCATCTGCTGTTTCAGAGAGCCAATTTATGGTATCCGTGGAACACTGAATGGGGTAAGGATCCACACAGCTCCCTTACCCTATAAAAAGGAGCTCCCTATTGCTATGGCAGGGCCTGCTGTTACACTATTTCTACTGCTCACCATGAGAAATATCCCTCCACTATGGGCTACGGTAAACAGTATATTACTATGGTATAATTTGCTCCCTTTTTATCCCCTGGACGGAGGGCGGATCCTCAGGTGCACCCTACGGCTCCTGTGTCCCCTGGGACTTGCGGATTCCATAGAAAAGATCATTGGGATCGGTACATATATCCTGATCCTTTCAGGGGCTGTCTATTTCACATTCCGATTACACTGTGGGATATGGCCACCGGTGTTTTGCGGTTTTTTACTGTTGAAAATCAAAAACAATCGGTCAAATATATAAAAAAACATCCCTGCAATACACAGGGATGTTTGGCGGAGTGAGAGAGATTTGAACTCTCGCGCGCTTTTTACACGCCTACTCCCTTAGCAGGGGAGCCCCTTCGGCCTCTTGGGTATCACTCCGAATAAAAGTAAGGTTATGAAGAGAAATGTGGCGGAGAGAGTGGGATTCGAACCCACGGCACATTGCTGTGTCACCGGTTTTCAAGACCGGCTCCTTAAACCGCTCGGACATCTCTCCGAATCAAGCACAGATATTTTATCACGGATACCCTTATTTGTCAAGAGGGATTTTTACTTATAGAAAAAGAAATTTAAACTCGCAAATGCAATTGCAAATTGGAAACTCATAACTAAAATGATTCTTGACACAAATACCCATGAAAGGTATGATAATAAGGTAGATGAATAGATATAAGGAGGATACTCTATGACAAAACAACTTACGGCTCTGCTCTTACTGGCTGTTATGGTTCTTTCTCTCGTTTGCCCTGCTTTGTGTGCTGAGCGAGGAGTCACCATTACCTCTGATTCCCAGTTTTTCTCCAAACTGAATCTGGATAGAAAGGATCTGGAACAGGTTAAGTCTGCTGTGAATAAGGGCGACTACACAACCGCCAAGGCAGAACTGCTGAGCTATTACCGCAGTGCCTTTGCAGACTACAGGCCCAAGCCCTTTAGCGGTGCAAACAATAATCAAGTATTTATGACCATGAACAATGTATGGGCTTTTTCCGAAAGCTATATTGCAGGCCAATGGATCACAAGTACCGGTTATGAGCCATATACCTTTGACCTGTCCTCTAATCTCAACGGGATCTATGTCCTGGATCAGATCTACCAGACTACAGACGGGGTAGCTGTTGCCACCAGCGAAAGTGGGAATCCCCCCCAACTTACTCTGTACAACTCCGCAGGCACTCTGCTGAAGACCATTACCCCAACGGAAGATACCGCTGTCCGTCCCGGAAAGGATCTGAGCGCAGGCTATGGAGACTCTACAGTGATCTATGCCAAGCACTGGGTGGATACCAAGAACAATCTCCCCTATTCCGGTGCTTCCACCCGCTGCTACATCCGTTTCGATACCACCCAGATCCCCTCCGATGCCAAGACCGCAAAACTGACCCTATATTGCAGACGATCTTCCGGCAACGGGAACGGCGGTTTAACGGAAGACCGACTCTATCTGTCTGTGTTCCAGTCCTACTGCACCAACTGGTCCGAGGACAGCCTGACCTGGGACACTCTGGTAAAGGGAAACTATGTGGGTCACTATTCCTATGACGGGCTGACCGGTGGCTTCGATTGGAAAAAGCCCACAGGCACCCCTTCGGAATGGCTGAACTATAACACCCGTTTCTATGAAGTCCGCAGTCTGATAATCAAGGGTGAGGACGCTACGGATCAGGCCACGAAGGACAGCTACATGCTAAAAGCCAAGGAGCTTGTCCTGGACTTTATTCAAGACGCGGGGCACAATACGCCAAAAAATCGCGCTCTGGAGCCTGCAAACCGTCTCATAGAGTTCCCCTATATCTACAATGGTCTGGTATCCGGTGGCTACATTACCCCCGACGAGAACATTCTCATCCTCTCTTGGCTCTATGATGATACCACGGATCAGTATAACGGCGCCTATACCCTATTCACCGGTGCCAATGCTGAGCCCAAGAGCAATCTGCCCTTTACCAATTGGGGATTATGGCATCTGACGGGATTCTACAGTGCACTGAGCTATTTCCCGGAATTTAAGGAATCCACCTCCTGGCGGAATGTATACGAATCCCGTCTGGGTGTGGTAATGGACGGAATTATCAAAGAGGACGGCAGTTATAACGAAGTCACCTTCGGCTATCCCGGAAGCGTCCTGTCCTGGTGCGCCACTCTGAAGGACATTATGAATCAGTTCGGTGATACCGGGAACAATGTTTCTATGTTCACGGAGAAAATGCTCCTGCTGACAAAATACATTATTGATTGCAGTATGCCTAACGGCAAGCCCCCCTTCTGGGGTGAGGGTGGCCCCTCTTCCACCATCAGTGCCGTTAACACTACCCTCGCCACCCTAACTAAGGAGGAATTGCAGACAGAGCCGGCCCAATATCTCCTCTATTATCAAAACAACAATTACGGCATGTCCCCTGACACCATGGTGCAGTATGACGGGATCCAGGTCGTTACGGATCGCACAGGCTGGGCAAAGACAGATTCCATGATCTTTATGAATGCCAAATCCGCAGGCTCCCACAGCCACCGTGATGCACTGGCTCTGTTACTCCATTATGAT
>JAZREB010000007.1:0-19688 GCA_045660585.1 Faecousia sp.
CCCTTCTCTGAGGATGTTGGAGACCTTCTGCTTGGAAAGGCTGCGAGTAGCACTCCTCTTAATCTTCACACACCTGACAATACGACTGATGGGTATCTTAAAAAACGTTGGAAGATCATAAATGGAAAGCGCTGTCTGATAAAAGGCGGAAGTGCCCCCTTGATGCTTCAAACCTTTCATGAGGTCATTGTGTCTTCCATCGCAGAAAAAATGGGAATCTCACATATCCCGTACAAAATGTTTTGGGATGATGGAATTCCCTATTGCGTCTGCGAATCTTTCATCGATGAAAACACAGAGTTCGTTAGTGCGTGGAGAATTATGCAGACTTGCAAGAAGAGCAATGATACAAGTGTGTATCAGCATTTCTTGAATTGTTGTAATCATCTCGGCATTCCAAAGATCAAAGAGAATGTTGATCAAATGATCGTTCTCGATTATATTGTTGGGAACGAAGATCGTCATTTCAATAATTTCGGCGCAATCCGTAACGCGACGACTCTTGAATGGATTGGCTTTGCACCTATCTTCGACAGCGGATCTTGTCTTGGCTACGACAAACTGCCGGCGCAGATAATCAGCGGTGCAGGAATGGTTTGCAAGCCTTTCAAATCCAAGCACGAGGCTCAGCTTCGCCTTGTTAGCTCTTTTGATTGGATCGATTTTGATACACTTTCTCATATCGGGGATATCGTTGCCGGTATTTTTGAAAATGCCGGTGCTTATGCCGACCAATGTCGCATCCAAGCTGTAACGATTGCAATTAAAAAAAGAATTGACATGCTAAAGCGTATTGCTCAAAATGGCAAAGATCGCGCAGACCGCATCGAAGAGGATGTGCCGGAAAATGTCGCTGCGACATACAACTAAAGCTATATACAAGAAGCCTCTGCCCATGACCGGGCAGAGGCTTCATTTTTCTTAGAAATTTTCAAAAAAGATATATACAGAAATACATATTCAACTTAATTTCATCGTTGCAAGATAATATCGTAGCAAAATATCATTTTGCGTTCTTGCGTAGATTATTTGCTTGTCATTTTCCCATTCTGCGGTTATACTTAATACATAGAAATTACTCGGGAGGCTAACAATGAAGATAGAAGAATTAAAGCAAAAAATGGATGAAGCCCACTACATTTACGATGACACTATGGCAACGGTACTGTTTGTTGCTCTGCAGTTGGGGCGTCCGCTGCTGATCGAAGGTGCGGCAGGCGTTGGCAAAACTGAAATTGCTAAGGTCATGGCTACTGCGCTGGATCGGGATCTGGTTCGTCTGCAGTGCTACGAGGGACTGGACGAAAGTAAAGCCCTCTATGAGTGGAACTATCAAAAGCAGCTGCTGTCCATTCAGGTCAATATGGGATCCAGAGACAGCGAGGAATTGACTCGAAGCCTTTTCAGTGATGAATATCTCTTGGAACGGCCTCTGCTGCAATCCGTCCGCTCCGAGAAGCCGGTGGTTCTGCTCATCGACGAGATCGACAAGGCCGATGAGGAATTTGAAGCATTTCTTTTGGAACTGCTCAGTGAAATGCAGGTAACCATTCCGGAGGTAGGGACCATCCGAGCCCAATCCGTACCCTTTGTTGTGCTGACATCCAATCGTGCAAGACCTTTGAGCGAAGCCCTGCGTCGGCGGTGTGCATACCTCTATATTCAATATCCGGACATGGACAAGGAACTGGCTATTTTGAAGGCAAAGTTGCCCCACGTGGATGATCAGCTCTGCGCACAGGTGACACTGACGGTACAAAAGCTTCGTTCCAATGAGGCCATTCTGAAGAAACCCTCCATTGCCGAAACACTGGACTGGGCGGCGGCACTGGATGCCCTTGGTGTCCGGGAACTGACACCGGATGCATTGCGGCAAACAGCAGGCTTTATTTTAAAGAACAGCGAAGATATGGAAATTTTGGCAGAAACCCAAAGCAAGGAATGTAGCTGTGGCGGTCATTGCGGAGGACATCACCATGAATGAACCGGTGGTATATCTGGAAAAGCTGTCCGCTTTTTCCAGGATGCTGCGGATGGAGGGGCTGTCTGTCACTCCAAAGGAAACGGCGGATGCCTGCCAAATTTTGATCTGTCTGGGAATGGATGACCGTGAACAGGTAAAAACTGCGTTGCGGACCGTATACGCAAAGTCCCGGGAAGAGCAGTTGACCTTTGACCAAGTATTTGACGGTTTCTTCATTTCGGAAGAAAAGATGAGGAAGCAAGCCGAGGAAAAAGCTCTGCAAGATCAGCAGATGCGTGAGAATATAGAGGCACTGCAAAAAACGGGTCAGGCAGAAAATTTGACAGAGGAACAGCAATACGCCTATGCCTCTTTGCCTGCAGAGGAACGGGAAAGG
Source organism: Faecousia sp. (assembly GCA_045660585.1). Lineage (GTDB taxonomy): Bacteria > Bacillota > Clostridia > Oscillospirales > Oscillospiraceae > JAZOXB01. The sequence continues at coordinate 2,361 of JAZREB010000007.1, forward strand.
CTGGAGAAACTTGCACAGAAGTATCAGGGCAATTCCAGAAACCCGGATCTTTATTCCGGCTTTATACACTCCGTCTTTGCCAAAGCCCTTCTGGAACAGCAGATCCGCATGGAAGATGCGGCGGTAGGTTGTCAGGCAAGCGACCCGGAGCTGGGACTATTGTACCGAGATATATCCAAATTCTCCGACACGGAGATCCCTAAAGCCATCTCTATTATTCAAACGATCTCCCGCCAGATCAACGGGGAACTGACAGCCAAGCGGAACCGTAACGGACACAGCGGCAAGCTGGAATTTCGCCGCACAATCCGAAAGGGACTGGAAACCGGTGGCAGTTTTTATCGGCTACACTATAAAAAGAAGCGCAGCCGAAAAAAGCATTTGGTGCTCCTCTGCGATGTGTCAGGCTCTATGGTGCAATTTTCAGAATTTGCCCTCCGCTTTATTCAAAACTTGAATCAGGTTTCCGACAATTCTAGGGTGTTCCTGTTTTCCGAAGAACTGTTCGAGGCAGATCCTTTCAGCCTGCAGAACATGGACCTGTTTCGCAATTATGTGAGAGACTGCGGCATTTACGGTAAAGGAACCGATTTAGGAACGGCCCTGGAAGAGATCTGCACCAAGAAGCCTGCCGTGTTAATCCAGTCAACGACTCTGCTCATTCTCTCGGACACAAAAACCATTGACCAGCCTCGTGCCATCGAAGCCTTGCTGAAGGCCAAGTGCCAAGCCGGCCGTCTGATTGTGTTGAACCCCATTCCACAGAGTCGCTGGAAGCATATCCGTAGCATCCAAACATTCTCGGCCCTGTGCCCAATGGTCTGCTGCAGTACGCTCCAAGAACTGGCAGCCGCCTGCCGCCGATTGACATACTGATTTTCTTGTGTGTTCTATTCTTCAATGTAAATTATGCCCCATGGCTTGAGGCCCACAAAGGGAACCATTGCACATCCTCACATTTTAAATATAACGGTCAAAATTGGCGTGTTTTTCTTCGCTGTACCATAAGTGGTGCATTTTTTGACTGCTTGCATTTCATAATCTGTAAAATTCATATTACACAGCAAAGTTGGCGCATTTTCCCTCCGCAGCACCATAAGTGGCGTGGTTTTTGACTTGTTACTTCTCAGAATTTGCAAAACTCATATTACACAGCAAAGAAAAAGTTGGCACATTTTTCCTTCGCTCAACCATAGGTGGTGCAGTTTTTGTCGTTTAACATAGCGAAACAAGGGGCGAAATTCTTTGCGCAGAGCATTTTGGCAAACTTTAGAGTTTTTTTCCATAGATTAAAAATCGGCAAGTTCGGAATTCAACCTTTTTCAACTTCTTCAATATGTAACGTAAACCAAAACAAGAAGATGAAGGATTTACTATTTGTGAGGGCCTATACTTATAGTGTACCACTTGCTACATAGTATGGATTACACAAAGATCTTCCGGTAGAACTCCTCTCTATTGAAAACTTCTTTAAAAAACAAAAGAGGTTTTCAACAATCGACTTGATTTTATAAGTCAGTTGCTGTATAATCTCCATTGAGAAGTAGTGCAAAAAACAAAGGAAGTTTTCAACAGGAGGTATCTATGAAAATCAAACGTGATCGATATCTGCAACAGCTTATTTCATATATGTGGGATGGACAGGTAAAAGTTATCACCGGCATTCGCAGATGTGGTAAATCTTTTTTGCTTGACCCTTTATTCAGTGACTATTTGCTCGAACAGGGTATAAAAAAAGAACAAATTCTTTCTTTTAAGTTGGATTTAGCAAAGGATATCAAATACCGTGATCCTCTTGTGCTTGCAGAACACGTAAGAGGAATTGTAGAAAATAAAGATGACCAATTTTATTTATTTGTGGACGAGATCCAATTATCTGACGAAGTTCCCAACCCCTATAACAGCGACGGGAAGAAGATCACCTTCTACGATGCTTTAAATGATCTGCGTTCATTACCCAATTTGGACATCTATGTGACCGGAAGCAACTCCAGAATGCTGTCCTCTGATATACTCACCGAGTTTAGAGGTCGAAGTGATGAAGTTCGTATGCATCCGCTCAGCTTTTATGAGTATTATTCCGCTGTTGGAGGAGATAAATACGAAGCCTTTGACAATTATGCTTTCTTCGGCGGTATGCCCCTTGTGCTCTCTCGTCCCACCGACGCATCCAAAATGGCCTATCTGCAATCATTGTTTGCAGAGACTTATTTGAAGGATATTATCGAACGAAAGAAAATCCGTCGCAAGGATATCTTGGACTCTGTTCTCGATCTTCTTTGTTCTTCTATCGGTTCTCTTACCAACCCTACCAATGTTGCCAACAGCTTAAATACCAAGCAAAAGCTGAGCGGAGAAAATACCGTCGCGCAAAATACAGTTAAGAGCTATATGGATTACCTGGCAGACGCTTTCCTCTTCAGCGAATGTAAGCGTTGGGATGTAAAGGGAAAGAACTATTTTGATTATCCTAACAAGTATTATTGCGAGGATGTTGGCCTCAGAAATGCACGCATTGGCTTCCGCCAACAAGAAATGACCCACATTATGGAAAATATTATCTATAATGAGCTTGTGATCCGCGGCTGTGCTGTGGATATAGGAATCGTATATGGCAGCGATACCGACAAAAAAGGGCGTACGGTACAAGCATCTCGTGAAATTGACTTCATTGCTAATATTGGCGGCAAACGGGTATATATCCAGTCTGCATATGCACTTCCCGATGATGCAAAGGCAGAAGTAGAGAATAGACCCTTCGGTTTGACCGGAGACTCGTTCCCCAAAATCATTGTTCGTCATGACATCCGCAAGCGTTGGTATGATGACCATGGTATATTGAACATCGGGATCATTGATTTCCTTCTGGATCAAAGTCTTATCTAACATTTTATAAAATAACAGCTCCGTTAGCATAGTGTTATGGTCGTCGATATCCACTATGCGTTTAAATTTAGGATGCACTGGCGTGTTATTAGTGATAAAAAACGCAAAAACACGAAAGAAACGCGAAAGAAACGCGAAAGAAACGCGAAATTATTTGCGCAGAGCATTGCTTTTCTCGGCTTCTGCGTAATAACAGAGGTCGAAATAAATTTGCCCCCCCAATATAGTCAGAGGCACAGGTCAGAACCACAAAAGTTCCGATCTGTGCCTTTTTCGAGTCCGCTCAAAATGGAAGATTCTCAAAATCAGGTTCCTCTCCTTCTGTAGCTTCCCGTTTATTGTAGTCTTCTGTTGCCGATAAAAAACAAATCGTCTCGGAAAGAGAATTCTCCGTTTTGATAATAGGCCTTTTATCTGATTTTGCAGTCTTAAAAAAGAAAAATAAAAAATATTGACAAAAGTCCAATTTATCGGACAGGGTGTGTGATATAATAGAGGTACAAGCGACCTAAATTGAAAAAGTGAACGTAAGGTTTTTGGCATTTTTTCAGTGAAATACCTGAAGTTCACTTTTGCAATAGCAACATGGCGCAATGGAATCAATTATACTCTACAAACCGGAGGTAAGAAAAATGAGAGTCGTTGATTGCACCGCACGTGCAGATAGATGATCCTAAGTTGCGAATTTTACGATAACGCACAAAAACTTTGATCAGAATTATATATGGGAGGAGAAAGGAAATGTTTCGATTATTTAGAAAGAGAAAACTGCGGGAATATGCCAATGGGGCGGAGGCTTATATACAGAAAATCTATAGACCATATAATCCGCATCCGAATCAGAGGTTCAGCATCGACGATGAGAGCGATGACTATTTAGACGAAGAACCCAAAGTTCAATACAGCCTTCGTAACTATGGAGAGGAACCTGCCAATCCTAAAATCAAACATAGCAAGAAGGATGTGCCTTCGAAACCTGAAACCGGACATAGCGGGAGGAATACAGAAGAGGGTTATAATGCAGCCGAGATTTCCTATGCTTTGAAAAGCTGCTCCGCAGCATTCGACTATTCCGGAATACATAAAACCTTAGAGAAAAATGTGAACCAAAGCTTTGTTGATAAGCTTTTACAGCTGATTGAAGACAAAGGCGTTCGAGATTCAAAGATCTATAAAGCAGCAAATGTGGATAAACGGCTGTTTTCAAAAATGGTTTCTGACCGCCACTACAAGCCGTCCAAGGATACTGCGGTAGCATTTGCTTTGGCATTGGAACTTTCTTTGTCGGATGCGAATGACTTATTGTCCCGTGCAGGGTATGTCCTTTCTCACAGCAACAAGCGAGATATTATTATTGAGTATTTTTTCAGAGAACGGATTTATAACCTAATGGATGCCAACAATGTTCTCCACCAGCTGGAGCAAAAACTAATCGGTCGATTATAAAAGTCGCATAAAAGGCGACCAATTATAGAATGCACCGTAGTACAATCGTCTTAACAAACAGAAAGAAGGTGATTGTATATGAAAGCAATTCAAACAGGCAGTAAATACAAGATATTTGATGACAGCGTTAAAACTCACGATCGTCTACCTGCGGCTACATTCGATATTGGTTACAGCCAACAGGAGGGCTGTTTTTTGGTGAGACGGCAGGATATTCTTGTTGCGGAAAAATCTTACGGTGTTCAGCTTGAAAAAGCAGATAAGGTTCTTTCGGCATTCAAGGATTTTCACCGCAGTCTGGGTGTGATCCTAAGTGGAGATAAGGGTATCGGAAAGTCTATGTTTGCAAAGATTGTGTGTATGTACGCACTGAAAACAGGCTATCCGGTCATTGTTGTTGACGGCTACTATCCCGGCATTGCCAGGTTTATTGAGTCGATTGACCAGGAGTGTGTGGTTTTGTTTGATGAATTTGATAAAACCTATCGTTCCAACAGAGATGACGACGAACAGGCTTCGATGCTCAGTTTGTTTGACGGAACATCCGGTGGCAAGAAGCTGTTTATTGTAACCTGCAACGAGCTATATGGTCTTAACAGCTTTATTGTCAATCGTCCGGGCAGATTTCATTATCATTTTCGCTTCGACTATCCAACCGGTCAGGACATTCGTGAGTATCTGACAGATAAGCTCAAACCCTGCTATTATGGTGAAATTGACAGTGTTGTTGCCTTCTCGGGAAAAGTTAGCTTGAATTATGATTGCCTTCGGGCGATTGCTTTTGAACTGAACAATGGTATTTGTTTTGCGGATGCAATTGCAGATCTTAACATCATGACCACAGAAGATGAAGAGTATAAGGTCTATCTGTTTTTCGACAACGGCAACAGCCTGCATAACCTTCGTTACTCGACCAACTTATATGACTATGACGGTTCTATGAGCTTTATTCATTTTTACGATGATGATGGAAGATATGTGTTGAGTGCCTATTTTGACAAATCTCGCATGACCTATGATATGACAAAGGGAATGGTTATTATTCCGGCAAACGGAATTAAGCTCCAGGTGGATGATGACGACGAGGATGATGAGGATGTTCCCGAAACAAGGAGTCTCTGTTTCCGAGGTGCAAAGGTCCGCCATATGACCTTTACAAAACGAGCAACCAAGAATTTGCATTATATACTCTGAGGAGGAAAAATAAATGGCGAATATGCTTGAAAACTACGGTCTTACAGCTTTTGCTGAAGACGAGGAGCTCCTGATGGGGCTTATAGCCTATGTAGCGGAACAGGGCAAGGCGGTTGCAGGCTACTACGGTAGCCCATACCTGTTTCACCCCATGGGGGATATTGAGTTTTGGATAAGAACCGAAAAAAGGCCTGAAGGTGGTTTTACGGCAACAGGATTCGATACCCATTGCGGCGGTCATTGTGTTTGGGATATGATTCATACCGGAATTGATATTACTCCTAAAGATGAATCAAAGTTGACACGAACTATCATGTTCCAAAGAAAAGATGCCCAAGGAGGAATCTTGCCCATATCGCTCGTCGGCGCGGATATCCTTCCCGGTTTTCTAAAGGGGGATGAGATTGCTATGCAGCTCGTCGCCCTGCCACTGCAGATCAACTATTATGAAAATGAAGATACTTATGCAGAGGCTCAGCCGGAAGACGAAAACGGAAAAAAGTGGCTAATAGCTAAGGGCTCCATGGTTGCATTGGACTTCCTCTATAATCATACACCCGGTAAATATGAACCCCAAAAGGACTATGAAACGGATTGTTATGTGCAATTTGTGGCAACGGTCAAGGCGCTCTATCACGGAACATTTGAGCTAAACGGAGAAACTCATCGCACCTTTATTCGCTGTGTTGCAGAAACGGAGTATGGAGAATTGGAGTTCGATCACTCGATTGACCAGGTTCCCCATGAACTGCGGGCTAACATTAAAGAGGGCGCGATCATTAGCGGTGTCTGTATTCTCTCCGGTGATGTGGCAATCAAAGAATATAGCAACGGGATCATCCAAGATTTTGATCATAATTTGAGGCTTCTTCGCTATACTTTGGAAAATGGCGAGGCGGAAAGACTTACAAATGCCTTGGCAGAGGATGCAGTATATGAGACAGATACGTTTGGGGAAAGGTATTGTGGGCGGAAAGAAATCGTAGACCGTTTTGCCTATGTCCATAAGAACCGGAAAGAAAAATATACGACCCATCTAGCAACGATTACACAGGCAGAGGGGATGGAGTTTCCGATAGGAACGCGCTGTATCGTTTTGACTTCGGGAGAAGAGGAAAACTATGAGTCAATTGCATTTATGACTCTTGGTTCTGACGGGAAAATATTAAGAATTAAGGTTAGCACCGACAGACGATATCGCTTTGAAATTGACCGGTTTCCAAGACAGGAAAAGCCTGTAGAGCAATATAAAATCCCTAATCATGTGATTGAGCCGATACTCCTTCGTGCAAAGTTCCTTGGGATTGTAGAAGATCATGTGGATGAGACCGCTGTTTTAGAGGGAATAGAAAACCATACCACATTAGAGCAAAATGCCCGGGGAATGCTGGAGGCGCTACAGGAATATCCCCAAGAGAATGTCGAATTGGCATTAGAGAATATCTTCGGATATCTGTTTGCAAAAGCGATCGAGCAGACATTCAATGAAAATCTGCCTAATCCTGAGTTCAAAACAAGACTTACAGCCTCTTATCGGCCTGCGGAAGCGTTTGTGGGAATGATATCCTCCACTCTCGATGGTTCAAAACATGCTGTATTGGAAAAAGCAATGAGGTTAGCTAAGCATTTCTATACTGACTTCAAAATGTTTGTCCGACTGACGGAGGCAAAAGAGGAAGACTTTGTTGCTCTGTTTAAACATGCTGCGATCGTGGTGCAACGATTGGGGCAGATGTATTCCAAGCGCTGTTTTGATAACGAATAGGAGGAGCTTATCATGCCACTTCACTTAAATTCCATAACCAAAGACTCGCGCAACGCCGACACTCTGGCATGGCTTTTGCAGGACGGTATGGACGAATACGACGCCGTTTTTGTTACAGAAGATCGGAGGTATATTCATGTTCGTGGGAAAATTGTGGATTTGCGCTCCGATGAGGCGATTGGGCAGATTGTTTATACTCTGAAATTGCGCGAAGGTGCTTTGGAGGTTTTAGACCTTGATATCGTGTGGAACAACGAAGTTCCCACAAGGCTTCAGTTTAATACCCTTCGCAAAGGTTCGTCTGATGCCAATGAGTATTATGAGGCGGAAACTGTTAGCGAGGGGCAACACCTTGTGATTGAAACGGTAAACCGCCATACTGTGCAAGGAGAACTGATAGATACAGAACGGGATGTGTTTGTATCTGCCTTCCCGTTTTCTCTTACCGTTTTTACGGATATGGATACCTTTAACCAATGGGCAGGTTTCGGGGAAGGAATAAATATTGCGGATACAGGAATGAAAATGAGCGGACTTTCCGAAACATTTATGATGCCCGGTGATTTGCTCAATCCCGGCAAAGATGTAGATGAGAGCTTCTCCTTTGTTGTCGGCAAGGTTGTGTCGTTTCGAAATGTTGAAATTGCTTTTGGAAAGACGATACTCCCATTTGTGTTTGCACAAGTGGAAACCGGCATGGGAATTATCCCTGTCTCAATGGGACGGGAGGTTTTTGATCTATCTAAACTTGAGATCGGATGCGTCATCGTAATGCTTGCAGATATCAAGGCTGATGTTGCAAGACAAGAAGATTTTTCATATCCGGATAAGTGATAATGGGCTTTCTGAAATCCACTCCGGAATTGACTACCTTTTTAACAGAGAACGAGAGCCGTAGGAAAAGAAAGTACTAATGTAACAGAAAAGATCTTTCCCCTCCGGCTCTGTAACTCGCTTGAATCAGTAACATTGGAAGGAAGAATGTAATAATATGGTGACTCCCACTGCCTTTGCAAAAGGTTCAACCGGAATGGAGGTTTTCTATGAACACAACAGGATCTGAATTATATCCCATGCATGTGCAGGGGATGGTTGACATGCTGTCGGATGCTTATACGGCATTGATCAAATCGGGGACAGCCCTGCGGCAGTTTCCATCTGTGATGCTTTGGGGGCCTCCGGGTGTGGGTAAATCGCAGGGGGTTAGGGCTCTGGCTCAGCGGATACGCGAGAATACGGGGAAGAATTGCGTGGTAACGGATGTTCGCCTTTTGCTTTTTAACCCGGTGGATCTGCGAGGCATTCCCACTGCCAACGAGGACAAGACCCTTGCTGTGTGGCTGAAGCCAAAGATTTTCCAAATGGACGAGAGTGAACATACCGTAAACATTCTCTTTTTGGATGAGATCTCTGCTGCGCCCCCCTCTGTGCAGGCAGCGGCCTATCAAATTACTTTGGACCGAACCGTAGGAGAGCATCGTCTGCCGGAAAACTGTATTGTGATTGCGGCCGGTAATCGGATCACGGATAAATCCGTAGCATATCACATGCCCAAGGCCCTTGCCAACAGACTGTGTCACATTGAGATCAAGGGCAATTATGAAGCATGGCATCGTTGGGCTGTGGAGAAGGATCTGCACCCCTTTGTAACGGGATATTTGGAATATAATCCTGTTGCTCTTCTTCGCTTTGAACCGACGGCGGGGGCTCTTGCGTTCCCCACACCTCGTTCATGGGAGATGGTCAGCAATATTCTCAATACGGTTTGCGAAGATATCTCACAGGTCTATCCCCTGATCGTTGGCTGTATCGGCCATAGCACGAGCCATAATTTCCGCGAATGGGTGCGACTTTACCGGGGGATGCCTTCTGTGGAGGATATTTTTGCAGGCAAAACCAAAGAACGGCCTCTGAGAGAAGAACTGCAGATCGTTCTGCGGTCAGTTATGGTGCGTTATGCCAAAAGACATCCCGAAAAAGAAAAGATATTCCGATCTATCGACTATGCATGTGGTCTTCCCTGGTCATTCCGAGTGAAGCTACTACAAGATTATATGCAGATCCCTGAGCTAATGCCTATATTGGAAACCAATCCTGTCTATCGGGCTGCTATGGAGAGCGGACAGCTATGACAGAGGAACGAAAAAAGCGACTTCAGAAGAAGCTGATTTCCGCACGAGAGGCGCTACATAGGGATTATGGGGAGTTTGCTCTTCCCTTGTGGGACAAGCTGTATTTTGCAACTTCGGAAGTTTCTCGTGTTTCTACCAATGGGACCTGCATTTTATTTGAACCCAACTGGCTCCAGAAGCTGACGGATGAGGCACTGCAGTTTATCCTTGCTCATGAATTGATGCATATTTCGTTGGGGCATATTGATCGACCTGCTTATTATCGAGGAGATCGTTTTCATTTGGCTTGCGATATTGTTGCCAATTCTCATCTGAAGGAAATGGGCTGGGAGAAAACAAAGATTCCGGGCGTGGGGAATATCTACACCCAAACCTTTTTCCCAAAGTTTGAGGGCTGCGATCTTACAGCGCAAGAGGCTATGAAGGGGGTGCCCTTTGATCCTGCTTCTTTAAAGCCCGGTGAACGACGGCAATACATGATCGACTCGGAAGAGTGGTGGGATCGAAAGCTGGATCGGGATATACAAGGGGTGCTTCTTCTGTATCCGGAACCGGAGGTGTTTGGCAACGGGGCGGGAAAGCACACAGCAAAACCATCCGGTATTCGATCTGAGGAAAAAGAAACCAAGAGCTTAATGCCCAACAAGGTAGATGTGAAGGTCGAGGAAACAGCAGGAGAAACGCTGAAAATTCTCCACAACACATGGAACATAGAGGCTATGGAAGCCCTTCAGAATCTGAGGGAAGAAAAGGAAAAGCAGGAGGCAGCAGGGATTCAAGAGGAATTTCGAGAACGGATCTGGGCAAGAACCACACGAGCTACTCTGAATTGGCGAGAACTGCTCCACCGCTTTGTGCAAACGGAAATTTGTGATTATTCCTTTCTTCCACTGGATCGGCGCATGGCAGATACAGAATTCTTTCTTCCGGATTTTAACGCTCCCATAGAAAAACCTGTTAAGGTTTGGTTTATGGTGGATACTTCTGCCTCCATATCCGATGAAGTACTGGATGTGGTATATGGAGAACTGTGCAGTGCGTTGATCCAAATGGGAGATCAATTAGAGGGATGGTTGGGATTCTTCGATGTACAGGTGTATCGGCCATTGCCCTTTTCCGATCTGACAGATTTGGCAAACATAAAGCCTCGAGGTGGCGGTGGAACAAACTTCTCTTGCATTTTTGAGTATTTGGAACGGCGAAACGAAAAGCCCGACAGTCTTGTGATTTTTACAGACGGAGATGGAAAATTTCCACAGGAAGTCAAAGAACTACCGGTTCTGTGGCTCTTTACCGACCCCGACGCCACCGCCCCATGGGGCAGTGCGGCCTTTGTTTCCTCATTGGACCAAGGGCACGGAGGGATGAACTGAATAAGCTGTTTTTGTCGCTAATCGAATGATTTTATCCCATGTGGACCGGAATGGGCATGGAATAACCGCCTTTGCCCCATATGCCGATTTGGGGCGAATTCGCCGGGTAAAAAGCCTTTTTTCTTGATGATGGGGACGAAAAAGTAGGTGGAAATTGCTTCCATAGAATTTTATTTAAAAAATAGCAAAAACCGCATGTGCAGATTCCGAACTATTTTATGTCAAAAAGTTAGAAAAACATCCGAAAATTGGCATATTCAGAACTTTATCAAAAGGAATTAAATGATCGCCGTCCCAGAGTTGTCCCATAGGCCAAAATTCGATGCTATAAATTGGGGTGAAAAGTTAGAAAAACCACCGTTTTCGATGTGAAAACGGTGGTTTTTATGGTTGCGGAGGAGGGACTTGAACCCCCGACCTCCGGGTTATGAGCCCGACGAGCTGCCAACTGCTCTACTCCGCGATATGGGCACTGGGTTTCCTTAGTGCTCATATAGGATACCACATAACAGAGGAAATGTCAAGAGGTATTTTCTGTTATTTTTTGTTGTTTTATAATTATTTTTATGATTTTCATAATTTTCCGTTTGATTTTTTCGGATCATAGCACCAAAACACCCCGTTTCCTCCACGAAAAGGGCAGAAAACGGGGTGTCAATTTGTTGTTTACATTTTTTCGGGAGCCTCGAAGCCCAGGAGGTCAATGCATTCTTCCAGTGCCCGCTTTGCAAGAGCGATCAGGGCAATGTAGCGACGCTGTTTTTCTGCATCGGGCTCTGCCAGGATACGGGTATCGTGGTAGAACTTGTTCAGTGCACCCGCCAACTCGTATGCATAGGCACAGATCACATTGGGTGCAGAATCGCGGTATGCCAAGGAGAGCTGTTCCGGCATCTGAGTCAGAGCAAGCTGCAAGTTCTTTTCCACCTGTGTGTCTGCCTCACCGATAGTGAGATCAGCAGGCAGTCCGCAACGTGCCAGAATAGACTTGATCCGAACGATGGTGTACAGGAGATAGGGTCCGGTGTTGCCTTCAAATGCAGCAAAACGTTCCATATCGAAGATATAATCCTTAGTTGCAAGGTTGGACAGGTCGCCGTACTTCAGTGCCGCAACGGCGATGATCTTAGCAGTAGCATGGGCCTCACTTGCGTCGACGATCTGGTTCTCAATGATCTTATCTTCAACATAACGAGTAATATCCGCAATAAGGGTTTCCAGACGCATAACGCCACCGTCACGGGTCTTGAAGGGCTTGCCGTCCTTGCCGTTCATGGTGCCAAACCCTACATGCTCCAGTTCCACATTCTCGGAGACAATACCACTCTTCCGTGCCGCACGGAATACCTGCTCAAAGTGGAGGTTCTGGCGCTTATCGGTAAGATAGAACAGCTTGTCGGGGTTGAAGTCCTCTACACGCTGTACGATCGTAGCAAGATCCGTGGTAGCATAGAGGGTTGCGCCGTCGGATTTGACCAAGATACAAGGGGGAATTTCCTTCTTGTCCCCTTCCTCTTCCACAACGATAACCTTTGCGCCATCGCTGTCCGTGAGGATCCCCTGGGCTTCCAGCTTTTCCAGCATGGGGGGAATGTAGGGCTCTGCATCGGCTTCTCCCATCCAGAGATCGAATTCAACATTTAGGTTGGCATAGTTCCGCTTCAAGTCAGCAACAGAAACTGCCATAATGTGCTTCCACAGGGCATAGTAGCCGGGCTTTCTCATCTGGAGAAGGTAGGTTGCTTCGTGAGCTTCCTTGGCGAAAGGCTCGTCTACCTTGCTTTTCTGGGAGGCAAAGGGGTAGATCTCTTCCAGTTCGGAAATGGTGAAGGGGGCTTCGGTAGGATACTCACCGGTGAAGCTGTCGTCAAAATAAGGCAGATCCGGTTGCCGAACCTTCAGCTCCGCAATGATCAGGCCCATCTGCAAACCCCAGTCACCCATGTGGATATCGCCCACGACCTTATCACCGAAATAGCGGTAGATCCGCTTAACGCTCTCACCGATAATGGCAGAACGGAGGTGTCCGATGTGAAGAGGCTTTGCAACATTGGGTCCGCCGTAGTCCAGAACGACACTGCGAGCCTTGACTTCCCCGGTGACACCCAGACGGGGGGTGCGACTCATTTCGTCCACATGGGCGGCCAGATAAGCGGGGGAAACCCGCAGGTTAATAAATCCGGGATTGACAGCCTCTACCGTGGAGAAAATAGACTGCTCCTTCAGCTTTTCCGCAACCTCGTTAGCGATCATAATGGGAGCCTTCCGCGCGGCCTTGGCAGTGGGCATAGCCCCGTTGCACTGGAATTCGCACAGATCGGGACGGTTAGATACGCCTACCTTGGCGTGATCCGTAGGATAGCCTGCGGCGGCAAAGGCGTCTGCCATAACAACAGATAACTTATCGATCAATTTTTCCATTTGCTGTATGCTCCTTTAATTGCATATTCTTCTTTATATCATATCAAAAAAAGAAGTATCTTGCAATAAGTATTTTCCCTCAAAGACGGAATTTTCCCTCAAAGACGGAATTTCCCCGATATCATGACTTTTCTCCTGCCATACACATGCCTTTCAGCAGTTTTACGGTCATCTGCCATAAAGTCAGACGATTCACCGTGGCTCCTGCCTCAATGGGGATCTGCGCAACTACCCGTTCCCCTGCCGAAATTGTCATGGTTCCCAACTGCTGTCCCTTGGCAATAGGTGCCTCCCATTCCCCGGGGAGATCTATGGTTTTTGTAATCCGAGAAATCTCCGACTTTTCCATTAAAATCGGTGCCGTTTCCTGCAAAATAGGGGTGACAAGCTCTTGAGTCCCCAAAGAGACCTTTACCGGCACCAGCGTTTCCGGAGGATCAGTGTTAACCAGTGCATAGTTTGCAAACCCATGATTCAGTAAGGTTTTTGCAGACTCAAATCGATCCGTAGAAGATCCGCAGTGCAGAACCACTGCGATCAATTCCATTCCCTCCCGCTTTGCCGAAGCCGCCAGACAATGTCCCGCTGCAGAAGTATACCCGGTCTTCAATCCCGTGGTCCCATCATAAAATCGTACCAGCTTATTGGTATTGGATAGCCCGAACTTTCCATCCCGCACCGTGTCCATCCATATGGTCGTATAATCCCGAATGCGGTCATGTCGAAGAAGTTCCCGTGACATAATGGCCAGATCATAGGCACTGGTAAGATGTTCCGTGGCGTTGGGTTCGTCATCCAATCCGGTACAATTTACAAAACAGGTCTCTTTCAACCCCAATGCCTGAGCACGCTCATTCATAAGTGCTACAAAAGCGCCCTCACTGCCAGCCACATGCTCAGCCAATGCCGTCGCGCAATCATTTGCCGAGCTAACTACCACAGACTTGATCATTTCGTCCATGGAAAGCTGTTCTCCCTGTTCCAAATAGATCTGGCTTCCGCCCTTTGCTGCGGCTTCTGCCGATGCCGTAACCTTGTCTTCCCAAGAGATCCGCCCACTGTCCAAAGCCTCCATGACAAGAAGCAGTGTCATAACCTTAGTCACAGAGGCCGGTGCCAATCGTTCATGGGCATTTTTCTCGTAAAGAATCGTTCCCGTAGCGGCATCCATCAAAATGGCCGAGGGGGCAGGTATCTCCACTTCCACAGCTCTTGCCACGGGCACAGTCCCAAAGAGTAGCGCAAGTACACATAGTAAGGCAATTCGGTGTTTCATAAAAAATCCCTCCGCTTCATATCGGTACAGCGTATGAAGCAAAGGGATAATATATGAATCTAAAAATCAAAGATTAGACACTGGCAATAAACTTTTTTGCGGCAAGGCAGAAGGATTCTTGATTCTCCTCGGCAATGTTCAGTCGCAGAGGCTCGGAGAAGTCCAGGGTAAACATTTCCATAAAGCTCTTTGCATTAACAGAACGGTCTCCATCCACAACGAAGACGCGGTAAGGTTGAGTCGTAGCAAGGGAAACAAATTCCCGTACATCACTGACAGATGCTAAACGAATGGTCATAGCTGTTCCTCCGAATTCCGAATCGTGCAAATTTGAAACTACGTAATTTTGGTACTGTACATTCCGACAAAAACTTGGTACAATAGAGAGCAGAAAAGATTTCTGCGAAATTTTCACTGTCATAAAGCACTTTTGCCATCATGTCACATATTATACTGCTTTTTTGCATAAAAAAGCAATTCATGTTTTGTTCAATTTTTTAATACACTCTAACAGAAATTTTGGAGACAATTATGAAGTTTCAATGCTATACTCTTGGTTGCAAAGTAAACCAATACGAAACCCAGGCTATGGAGCAACAGCTCATGGCCCTCGGACATGAAATAGCCCAAGAAAACTGTGATCTTTACATCATCAACACCTGTACCGTAACCGCAGTAGCCGATCGAAAGAACCGCACCCTGATCCGTCGACTCCGCCGAGAAAATCCCCACGCGGTCATCGGTGTCTGCGGTTGCTATGCTCAAATCAGCACCGAAGAAGTCGAAGCTCTGGGCGTTGACGTAATCAGCGGCAGTGGCGGACGAGAAGAGTTTGTCCAACTTCTCTTAGAAGCACAACGTGAAAAGCAGATCGTCCGCGTGGATCAGGCTCTGAAACGACGTATTTTCGAGCGTCTCCCCGCCGGTGGCCTATCGGAACGTACCCGTGCTATGCTGAAGGTCCAGGACGGTTGCAGTAACTTCTGTTCCTACTGTATCATCCCCTATGCCAGAGGTCCCGTTCGCTCTCTCCCTCTGGAACAGGCTGTGGAAGATACCATTCGATTGGCTGACTTAGGCTATCGGGAAATCGTTGTGACCGGTATTGAGATCGCATCCTGGGGTTGGGATCTGAAAAACGGAAGCACCTTTACACAGTTATGCGAGGCCATTTGCAAAGCCGCCCCCCAAGTGCGGATCCGTTTGGGCTCCCTGGAGCCCCGAATTATTGATGAAGAATTCTGCCGTACCATGGTACAGTACAAGAACTTCTGTCCCCAGTTCCATCTCAGCCTCCAAAGCGGTAGCGACACCGTTCTGAAGCGGATGCGCCGAAAGTATGACACCGATCGCTATTATCAAAGCGTAGCACTGTTAAAAGAATACTTCCCCGGTTGCGCCATAACCACAGATCTGATCGTAGGTTTCCCCGGAGAGACGGAAGAAGAATTCGTAGAATCTCTGGACTTTGCTCAGAAATGCGGATTCGCCGCTATGCATATTTTTCCCTATTCCAAGCGCGCCGGAACTCCCGCCGCCACTATGCCGGACCAGATCCTGAAGACAGAAAAAGCAGAACGCGCAAGTCGCGGTGCAAAGGTAGCCAAAGCTCTGCGTGAGTCTTTTGACAAAGCCATGTTAGACACCGTACAAGAGGTTCTCTTTGAGCAGACAGAAGGTGTGTTCTTCACAGGCCACGCCCGTAACGGCGTCAAGGTCTACGCCAAGGGCGAAAATCTGTATAATGCTCTCTGTCTTGTCCGTCCCACCTCCCTGGCAGAGGATGGTGTCATAGGCGAATTGTTAGAGCGGAAATAGCCTGTTGCGCTCTCCTTTTTACATCGCATAAAATTTCCACCGAAAAGTCCCCCGTAAGTTGACCTATTTCCCCGACAGTTCCGCTATACTATCCACATGATCCAAAAGAGATCAGAATCTACAAAGTGGGCATGCCCCACATCCAAAGAAAGGCGGAATTATTATGTACGGTAGTATTTTAGGAGATATCATCGGTAGTCCCTATGAATTTGACCAAGGTGGCAAAACAAAGGATTTCCCCCTCTTCTCCGACAAGTCGGAATGCACCGACGATTCTATTATGACTCTGGCTGTTGCAGATGCCTTCTTGCAAGCCTCCCCTTCCGAATCGGAAGAAGAACTGAAAAGCCGTTTGGTAGAAAGACTCCAATATTTCGGCAATCTTTACCCCTATGCAGGTTACGGGTGCCGTTTTATGGGTTGGCTGTCTGCAAAATATCCCAGACCCTATAACAGTTACGGTAACGGCTCAGCTATGCGCGTTTCCTGTGTGGGATGGCTCTTCCATGACCTACCCACTGTGCTCTCCATGGCTCGTCTGTCTGCGGAAGTTACTCACAACCACCCCGAAGGTATCAAGGGTGCCCAAGCCACTGCCGCAGCCATTTTCCTCAGTCGCACCGGTTACTGCAAGGCAGAAATCAAAGCATATATCGAATCCACCTTCGGCTACGATCTCAGCCGCACCTGTGACGAGATCCGTCCCAAGTATCACCACGTGGAAAGCTGTCAGGAAACCGTCCCGGAAGCCATTACCGCATTCCTGGAAGGATCCGATTTTGAGGATGTGATCCGCACCGCGGTTTCCCTGGGTGGGGATTGTGACACCCTTACTTGCATTGCCGGTTCCATTGCAGAGGCCTTCTACGGTGTGCCCGAAGAACTGAAAGCAGAAGTCCATAACCGCTTGCCTCAAGATCTTCTGCAGATCCTGCAATCCTTTGAAAGTCGAATCGTCTCCTGACTCTGTATCCACGCCCCCCGTCTGTGTTGCTCTTTAAAATATTTTTGCATTTT
>JAZREB010000008.1:0-3619 GCA_045660585.1 Faecousia sp.
CGAAAGCGAAGTTCTGGAATGCGGCTTTGACATCGATGCCGATGCTCCCGGTGGTGCAGACTTCTACGATAACGATGATGCCTCTTTTGAAGAGGATTACGACTCCTACGACAATGACTCCTATGTTGAGGAATAAGGAAGGAGAAGATCATGAGCGATAAGATTTTTAGTGCAATTAAGATCGGCATTGCTTCCCCTGATATGATCCGTAGCTGGTCCAGTGGCGAAGTTTTAAAGCCCGAAACCATTAACTACCGTACCCTGAAGCCGGAACCCGATGGCCTGTTCTGCGAAAAGATCTTTGGACCCACCAAGGACTGGGAATGCCACTGCGGTAAGTACAAGAAGGTCTCCTACAAGGGCACCAAGTGCGAAGTCTGCGGTGTCGAGATCACCCGTGCCAAGGTTCGCCGTGAGCGTATGGGCACCATCGAGTTGGCTGCGCCCTGTAGCCACATCTGGTACTTCAAGGGAAACCCCTCCCGTATCGGTCATCTGCTGGACATTACCCCCAGAGCTCTGGAAAAGGTTCTGTATTTTGCCAGCTATATCGTAACCGATCCCGGTGTTACCGGCCTGTCTAAGGGCCAGATCCTGACGGAGAAGGAATATAGCCACAACCGTCAGGCATTCGAGGATGAATTCCAGGCCGACATGGGTGCAGAGCCCATCAAGAAGCTCCTTGAGGAGATCGACATGGACGAACTGTCCGAGAAGCTCCGCTCCGAGCTGAAGAACGCCAACGGTCAGAAGAGACTGCGTATCATCAAGCGTCTGGAGGTTGTGGAATCCTTCCGTATGTCCAACAACCGTCCCGAGTGGATGATCATGGATGTTCTCCCCGTCATTCCTCCCGAACTGCGTCCCATGGTACAGTTGGACGGCGGCCGCTTTGCAACCAGCGACCTCAATGACCTGTACCGCCGTGTTATCAACCGTAACAACCGTCTGAAGAAGCTGATCCAGCTTCATGCTCCCAGCATCATCATCCGCAACGAGAAGCGTATGCTCCAGGAAGCTGTGGATGCCCTCATTGACAACGGTCGCCGTGGCAGAGCCGTTACCGGCCCCAGCAACCGCGCCCTTAAGTCCCTGTCCGACATGCTCAAGGGTAAGCAGGGTCGTTTCCGTCAGAACCTGCTGGGTAAGCGTGTTGACTACTCCGGCCGTTCCGTTATCGTTGTAGGACCCGAACTGAAGCTCTATCAGTGCGGTGTTCCCAAGGAAATGGCAATCGAGCTCTTTAAGCCCTTTGTTATCAAGAGACTGCTGGAAAACGACGGCCCCCCCGAGAATGTCAAGGCCGCCAAGAAGATGATCGACAAGGGCGCCCCCGCTGTTTGGGATGCTCTGGAAGAGGTCATCAAGGATCGCCCTGTTATGCTTAACCGTGCACCTACCCTCCACCGTCTGGGTATCCAGGCTTTTGAGCCCGTCTTGGTCGAAGGTCGTGCACTGAAGCTCCATCCCCTTTGCTGTACTGCATTTAACGCCGACTTCGACGGCGACCAGATGGCTATTCACGTTCCTCTGTCCGCAGAGGCTCAGGCAGAAGCTCGTATGCTCATGCTCTCTGCCAACAACCTGCTCCGTCCCCAGGACGGCAAGCCCGTTACCGTTCCTACTCAGGATATGATCCTTGGTACCTACTATCTGACCTATGTCCGTATCGGCAAGGCAGAGAAGGGTGCAGAGGAAGTATTCGTTACCGATGCCGGTGACTACGATATCCCCGTAGGGCAGTTGGTAGACGGCGACATCGTAGATGCCGCTATCCGTGATGCCGAGGAAACTAAGAAGAAGGCTCCCCAGTATAAGCCCAAGCATGCATATTCCTCCGTTGACGAGGCCATCACCGCTTACTCTAACGGTGTTATCGGTCTCCACGCTCCCATCCGTGTTCGCTACGGCAAGGAGATCGACGGCGTTATGCAGTATAAGATCATCGACGCCACTGTTGGCCGTCTGATCTTCAACGAGCCCATTCCTCAGGATCTGGGATTCGTAGACCGTAGTGACCCCGAAAAGCTCTTTGATCTGGAAGTCAGCTTCCTGGTTGGCAAGAGCAAGCTGGGCGTTATCATTGATAAGTGTATCCGTAAGCATGGCTTCACCACCTCTACCGAGATGCTGGACCGTGTGAAGGCTCTGGGTTACAAGTACTCCACCAAGGGTGCTATCACCGTTTCCATTGCGGACATGGTTATCCCTGAGAAGAAGTACACCTTGGTTGCCGCCGCAGAAGCTGAGGCAGTCAAGATCGAAGGTAAGTACAAGCGTGGTATGATCACCAACGAGGAACGTTATCGTCTGATCGTTGATAAGTGGAAGGATACCATCGAAGACGTTACCAACGAGCTGAAGGCAAATCTGGACACCTACAACCCCATCTTCATGATGGCTGACTCCGGTGCTCGTGGCTCCATGAAGCAGATCCGTCAGCTGGCAGGTATGCGTGGTCTGATGGCCGATACCGCCGGTCGTACCATCGAAATTCCCATCAAGGCAAACTTCCGTGAAGGTTTGTCTGTTCTGGAATACTTCATCTCCTCCAGAGGTGCACGTAAGGGCTTGACCGATACCGCTCTGCGTACCGCTGACTCCGGTTACCTGACCCGTCGTCTGGTTGACGTTTCTCAGGAAGTGATCATCCGTGATTACGACTGTGGCACCAAGCGTGGCCTCCGCCTTGCAGAGGTTCTGGACGGTGACCGTGTCATTGAGTCCTTTGCCGCACGTATCCGTGGTCGTTTCCCCGTTGAGGATGTTGTGGATCCCACTACCGGTGAGGTTCTGATCTCCAACGATCGCATGATGACCGAGGCTGATGCCAAGATGCTGGAAGCACACGGCATTAAGAGCGTCTATGCCCGTACCGTCCTGAACTGCCGTGCACGCAGAGGCGTCTGCGCCAAGTGCTACGGTATCAACCTGGCTACCTCCGAGCTGGTCAACCCCGGCGAAGCTGTCGGTATCATTGCCGCACAGTCCATCGGTGAGCCCGGTACTCAGCTGACCATGCGTACCTTCCACACCGGCGGTGTTGCAGGTAACGATATTACCCAGGGTCTTCCCCGTGTTGAAGAACTTTTCGAAGCTCGTAAGCCCAAGAAGACTGCCGTTATCGCTCCCTGCTCCGGCGTTGTCTCCATCGAGGATGACACCAAGAACTCTCAGCGTACCATCACCGTCAAGGGTGAAGATATGGTCTGTGAGCCCATTCCCATTACCTACTCTGTCCGCCTGAAGGTTAAGGACGGCGACACCGTCACCAAGGGCGAGGCTCTGACAGAAGGCGCTATGAACCCCCACGAGGTTCTGGCTGTTTCCGGTGTTGAGGCTGTTCAGAACTACCTGACTCAGGCTGTTCTGGAAGTGTACCGTCAGCAGGGCGTTGACATCAACGATAAGCATATCGAGGTTATCATCCGTCAGATGATGAAGTCGGATCGTAGCCATGTCGTTCTGTGAGCCAAGGAGTTGTATGACAAGCTTGTCTTCCTAAGACCGCTTGGCCTCCGACTTGCTGTTCAGAACTACCTGACTCAGGCTGTTCTGGAAGTGTACCGTCAGCAGGGCGTTGACATCAACGATAAGCATATCGAGGTTATCATCCGTC
>JAZREB010000009.1:0-2703 GCA_045660585.1 Faecousia sp.
GATCCATGCCCCAGATCTGACTGCCACCGCCTGTAAGGGTAATACCGTTCTTCATTACATCTGCCGCAAGTTCGGGGGACAGATGGTTAATTACATGGGTAATGGCATCGAGAATCTGATTGACAGACTGTTCCAGAGCCATCCGTACATCCTCCGATGTGATTACGAGATCGTCCTGAGGATATCCCTTTCTGCTGTCTCGTCCGGATACTGCCATGGTCATAACACTGGGACGGGGCATAACACAACCGATGGTCATTTTGATTTCTTCTGCCGTGCTCTCTCCGATAGTGAAGCGATATTTATCCCGAACATAATCGATGATCGCCTGATCAAAAGCATTGCCGGCTACCTTAATGGCAGTAGAATAGGCAACCTCATTGGAAACAACAGCGCCAACGTCTGTAGTACCACCGCCAATATCTACAACCAGATAGCCCGTAGGACGGTTCATAGGAAGCTGTGCACCCAAAGCTGCCGCACGTACTTCCTCGATCAAGTATACACGACGAGCACCGGCTTCCATAACAGCCTGCACAACAGCGCGTTCCTCTACTTCGGTAACATCGCTGGGAACACTGACGATCATATTAGGCTTAACCAGCGAGCCTTTCACGACCTTTTTGACCATTTCTGTGATCATTTTTGCTGTGAGCTCATAGTCGGAAATAACACCGCCTACAATAGGACGGATGGCCGCAACATGTCCGGGCGTTCTCCCGAGCATATTTCTTGCCGCGGAGCCAACCTTAATGACATGGCCTGTATTCTTATCCACAGCAACAACGGAGGGTTCTCTCAAAACAATGCCCTTTTCCTGCTGGAAAATAACAACATTGGATGTTCCCAAATCAATGCCAATGGCGTTTGAACTAAAAATCATAATTTCACCTTCTAATTTTCCTGTTGAAGTCTAAACTGCAAACCGCAGTATCGATCATGTTTACGATGGTTCATGGTCATGTTGGAAATGATCTGTTCCTTTCCAACCACAACCATCAAATCCTTTGCACGGGTCATAGCCGTATACAGCACACCTCTGGTAAGTAAAGGAAGAGGCGCATCATAGGCTACATAGACCACAGCGGGATATTCGCATCCCTGACTTTTATGGGCGGTAATGGCATATGCAAGCTCCAAATCCGTTAATAACTCGTGATCGTAGTAAACCCAACGATCGTCAAATTGGATCAAGAGCTGTTCCTGCTTATGGTCGATCCTTAAAATCGTGCCACAATCTCCATTAAAAATCCCTAATCCTTCTGTTCCGTCATTTTTTCGCCAGCCCAAATCGTAGTTATTGCGGATCTGCATGACCCGATCTCCCTCACGGAAGATACGCTCGCCACTGCGGAGCTCCTTTTTACCGCTTTGAGCAGGGTTTAGAGCCTCCTGAAGGACGCGGTTTAGGTTGACAGTACCCGTGTCCCCTTTCCGCGACGGGGATATCACCTGAATGTCCCCGGAAGAAAGGTTGCAATATTTAGGGAGACGAGTAGCACAGAGCTCCGTAACCGTCTGCAACAGCTCCTTGGGATCTCTGCGACGAATAAAGAAGAAATCTCCGTCCTTTCTGCTCAGCACAGGGAGATCTCCATGGTTTACTCCATGTGCATTCATGACGATCAGACTCTCCTGTGCCTGACGGAATATTTCCTTCAGCGCAATGGTTTCAAATCGGCCGCAAGCGATCAGATCCTCAAATACCTTTCCCGGTCCTACACTGGGAAGCTGATCCGGGTCGCCTACCAATATCAGGCTTGCCTTTTTCGGTAAAGCCCGTAAAACACTGTCCATTAGAAGCAGATCTACCATGGACATCTCGTCAATAATCAAAGTATCACATTGCAGAGGGTTGTCCTCGTCCTTGGCGAAATACATTTCTCCCGTTTGAGGAGAAATCTGTGCCTCCAAGAGTCTATGGATCGTAGAAGCCTCACACCCTGTCAGTTCCGACAACCGTTTGGCTGCTCGCCCGGTAGGTGCCGCCAGAAGGGTCTTACGCTTTAACAGCTTACACAGAGCAAGGATCCCTGCCAAGGTGGTAGTTTTACCTGTTCCGGGGCCACCTGTCAGGAGCATGAGTTTCCGTTCCCCTGCTGAAATAATGGCCTCCTGCTGAAGGCCTGCATATTGGATCCCATTATTTTTCTCGATGGTATCCAGAAATCTTTCCGGCTGAGGAAGAGGTTTTATAGGAGACTTGGACATAGAGAGTAATCTATATGCCACATACTCCTCTGCCTCTAAATACTCGGGAAGATAGATCCCACGGTAGCCCCATGCAGTCTCTACACATACCATGCCCATACTCTCCAAACGGAGCGTACTCTCGGAAATCTTTTCCTCTTGGACCCCAAGTAAGCGTACTGCGGCAGGAATCAGCCTATCCTCAGGCAAATAGCAATGTCCATTGTCCCGTGAGGATCGTAAGAGCCACATAAGACCCGCATCCGTACGTCGGGGATCATCGGGCTCGATCTCCAATTTTCTTCCTAAGGCATCAATTGCCCCAAAATTGGCGGATATCTCTGTTTGGGTCAAAACATAAGGATTAGATCGAATGGTTTCCAGGGCACTGTCTCCGTAGAGCTTGTACGCACGAACAGCAAGCTCAGCAGGCAGATGATTGGTGGTCATAAACTCCATGAGTCGGCGAACCCCTACCTGATTGCGATAGTTTTCCCCCATTTCCTTGGCTTT
>JAZREB010000010.1:0-4252 GCA_045660585.1 Faecousia sp.
TACGGCCTTGTGGAAGAGGACTTCCTGTCTGCCGAGCTGACAATGGTTCCCGCAGGCCCCGCCCGTGAGGTAGGCTTCGACCGTAGCCTCATTGCCGCATACGGCCATGACGACCGTGTATGCGCATTCGCTTCCTTTAAGCCCCTCTTAGAACTGGGCGTTCCTGCCAAGACCGCTGTCTGCGTCCTTGCCGATAAGGAAGAAGTAGGCTCTAACGGTATCTCCGGCATGCAGAGCGATTACTTCGAGACCTTTATGGCTGACCTGTGCGAGGCCACCGGTGCAAGCCTGCGCCGCTGCTTTGAGAACTCCTTCTGCCTGTCCGCAGACGTGAGCAACGCTTTCGATCCCCTGTACGCAGAGACCTGCGACCGCCGCAACAACACCCGTATCAACTACGGCACCGGCATCTTTAAGTACACCGGCGCCCGTGGTAAGTCCGGCTCCTCCGATGCCGCCGCAGAGGTCATGGGCTATGTCCGCACCCTCTTTGCCAAGAACAACGTCATCTGGCAGACCGGCGAGTTGGGCAAGGTAGACCAGGGTGGCGGTGGCACCGTTGCCTGCTACATGGCTAACCGCAACATCGAGACCGTAGACGCAGGTGTCCCCGTCCTGTCCATGCACGCCCCCATGGAACTGGTCTCCAAGCTGGATACCTACATGACCTACAAGGGCATGAAGGTCTTCTACGAAGATCGCTGATCTTGATCCCATAAATAATATGCCGCCCTTTGCCGTAATCTGCGGCAAAGGGCGGTTTTATGATTCTATGTGTTTTATGCTTAGGACACTTGGACGATGCCGTTTTCTTTTACCTCGATGGTCATGCCGTCCTTCACATAGGACAGGAATTCTTCACCTAAGGAATCGATAACGGGCATGTTAACACCCTTGACCCATACGTCTGCCAGAACTGCACCCGCTGCAGCCAGAGAGTCGATGTGTCCGGAGAACAGCATGCAGGCAGGGTTCTTTCCCATAGAGCAGGCGCAATAAAGCACCAAACCACCTGTGGTGGAGCCAATGGTCTGGGGCAGGCACAGAGCCTTGTTTAAAAGGGGCTTGCCATAGAGTTCCTTGTTGCTCTGGTCGCCGCACTTTACTTCTTTATCTCCAAATTGCAGTGCCATCTGGAAGGATGCTAATGTATTAAAGCCCTCTGTGGTCACAACAGCCTCTGCGGTGACTTCGCCGGGGGTAATGACTCTACCTTGGAATTGTTTCATTTTCCGTTCCCTCCTGTAATGGTTTCTAAGATCTCTCCATCGGTGTAATATCTGGCACTGGTATAGGTGCGGAGCTTGTTAGAGGATGTAATGACAGGCACCTTCTTACACAGGGGGTTGTTCATATACATCAGGGGGCAAATGTAGGAGGTAATGACTCCCGTTGCCTTGAGTCTGGGGGCATACTCCGTTTTTTGGAAGGCTTCCAGCACACCGGGCGCGGCAGTGAAGACGGTGGGGATGGTGACCTTCTTCTTGCCGTTCTTTTTCAGACTCTTTTCCAGATTCTCTGTCCAGTCTTTTAGCTGTTGCAGGGACAGATGAGGACAGCCAACAAAGCAGAGCTTGGGCTTGGCATCGGGATTTTTCCAGATGACGGGATAGCCCTTCTGTACACGCTCCAGTTCCTTATCGTCGATGATATATTCCTTGGCACCGGGAACAATGAGGCTCTTGCCCATTTCCCGTGCTTCGGGGGTCAGGTTCTCTACGTGGTACAGACCCACCGCACCGTTAGAGGCCGTAGCGGCACCGAAGTCCTTCAGGTAAGCACAGGCACTATCATTCAGTTCTTCTCCCAGCCACTTGTCAAGACCTACGATATAGGGAACATCCTCCATGACCTTCATGCCGATGGCGGAGCCAAGGAGCTGTGCCTCAGGTTTCTTGGTGGTTTGTACCTTAACGATCCAGGTGGCCTTTCTGCCCTCGTCCGTCAGGAGTGCAAAGTAGGGCACATAGCCCACGATGGAACCCATAATGTCAATAATGCCGGAATTTCGGTTACATCTTGCACCTAAAACAGAGTTGGCATAGACAACTGCGCTGGACTCTGCCCAGGACAGGATCTCACCCTTTTGGGGCTTGTTGCCTACCTCGTCCATGTAGCAGGTGCAGGTAAAAGCCTTATCGTTCATGAGACCCAACTCATTGAGCTGTTTCTCGTAGAAATCCTGCTTGGTGTACATGAATTTTTTGAACACCAACTTTTGCAGGATGTTTGCAGGTACATTGTCATCCAAAGGACGGGGGTCTACAGAGAACTTCTGCTCGGAATACACCCCCGCATTTAGAAGCTCCTGCATCAGATCATATACAGGGGACATGACCTTCAGACCGAAGGAAGTCACAAGATGATTGTATTTGGAGGTAATGGGAACCAGCTTTTCTGCCTCGAAGGCATCGCCGTATTTTACAAGAGTCTCCATGACCTTGGCCATAGTTTCTCCCTGCTCACCATTGAGGATCGCCTGTTGCTCTTTTGTTAATTCCATAGTTTCAGCTCCTTATTACAGTTTCATACATACGTCCCAGGCACCCCAGATCACACTGCGGAGGTTTCCAACCTGAGAAGCATCACCGATCACATGGATGTGTCTGCCCTTGGGAGCCACAGGATCGGGACGGTAGCCAACAGACAGGATCACAGAATCCGTGTCTACGGTAAAGGACTTGCCTTCCTTGTCCTTCAGGGTGACCTTTCCCTTGCCGATTTCGGACAGAGAGGTCTCTAAATATACAGGAACCTTGTTCGTCTCAAAGAAATCACGGAGATAGCTGGTATTGGCAAGGCACACACCCTTGGTGGTAATGAGGTCGTCCTGCATTTCTACGATCACAGGCTTCTTGCCCTGTAAATACAGGTCATATGCGATCTCACAGCCCGTTAAACCGCCACCGATGACAACAACACGGCCACCTACGGTCTTGTTCCCCAGGAGGTAATCTACTGCTTCTACGGCAGTTTCTGCGCCCTTAACAGGGATGGTCTTTGCCTTGGCGCCGGTGGCAACGATGATCTCGTCTGCGTCCAGTGCCTTAACATCCTTGATCTCACTGTTCATTTCTACCTTAATGGGATACTTTTTCAGTTCACGGATATACCATGCGATCAGATCTCTGTCCTTTTCCTTAAAGGAGGGAGCAGCCGCGGCAACGAACACACCGCCCAGACGGCCGGTCTTTTCGTACAGAGTCACGGAGTGTCCACGCTTTGCACAGAGGATTGCCGCCTCCATACCGCCGATACCGCCACCGATGACAGCAATTTTCTTTGCTTTCTTGGCAGGCTTGACGGCATATTTTTTAGACTGCATGGTCTCGGGATTCAGGGCACAACGAGCCAGGCCCATGGTATCGGTGAGATCCTGGGTATTGGCATGACCCTTGGAAGAAGAGAAGTTAAAGCAATCGCTGTGACAGCAGATACAGGGCTTAATGTCCTCCAGACGATCTTCGATGAGCTTGGTGATCCACTGAGGATGGGTCAGGAACTGACGGGCAACGCCTACGGCGTCGATGAGACCCTCGGCAACTGCCTTGGCACCGGTCTCCATATCCATTCTGCCGGCGCAAACCACAGGGATATCCACAAATTTCTTAATGTGGGAAACATCCTCTAAGTTGCAGTTTTCCGGCATGTACATGGGGGGATGGGCCCAGTACCAGGAGTCATAGGTGCCGTTATCCGCATTGAGCATGTCGTAGCCTGCATCCTGGAGATAACGAGCGGCTCTCTCGGATTCTTCCATATTTCTGCCAACCTCGGTATACTTCTCACCGGGCATAGCACCCTTACAGAAGCCCTTCATCTTGGACTCTACGGAATAGCGCAGGGATACGGGATAATCCTTTCCGCAAGCATTCTTAATAGCCTTGACAACCTCTGCGGCAAAACGGTAGCGATTCTCAAAACTGCCACCGTACTCATCGGTACGCTTGTTAAAGAAGGAAATGGCAAACTGATCCAAGAGATAGCCTTCATGGACAGCATGGACCTCTACACCGTCTACTCCGGCTTCTTTGCAGAGTCTGGCGGTCTTAGCGAAAGCCTCGATGATCTCGTGGATCTGCTCCTTGGTCATCTCGGGACACTCAATATCATGGGCCCAACGGGAAGGCTGGGGAGAGGGAGAGGCCAACTCGTGAGAGGTATCGATCACAGGCTTAATGAGGGCACGGGTGAATTTATCCTTATGTAAGGGGGCTACCAGCTCTGTAATGGCCCAGGAGCGACCCATGCC
>JAZREB010000011.1:0-10892 GCA_045660585.1 Faecousia sp.
ATTCCGAGGGGTTAAAGGGTTTGGTCACATAGTCATCGGCGCCTGCGGTGAGGCCCAGTATTTTGTCTGCATCCTCGGACTTGGCAGATAGTAATATCACGGGGATGTTCCGGGATTCTCGCAGCTTCATAAGGGTGCGGATTCCGTCCATTTTCGGCATCATAATATCCAGAATCATGAGATGGATCTCCTGTTCTCCCAGCACACCCAGAGCCTCGATACCGTCGTAGGCCTTATGGATGGTATAACCTTCGCCTTTCAGAAAAATGCCGATACTGTCTACGATCTGCCGATCGTCATCTACTATAAGAATGTGCATCATTTCACCTCCTGCATCTATAGTGTAACAAAAAAATCTTAATATTCGGCAATGAAAATTCTTAAGGTTTCTTCATAATTCCATCATACCACAGCCCCCATTCCCGGTCAAGGCAGACCCAAAACAGAGCCGCCACCCTACCTTTTCCACAAACACACCAATTCTCCTTTGTGAAACCTTGATTTGTCATTTTATTTTTCATGAGACGAAAAAAATCCTTGACATTAGGAAAAAGGAAAATTATAATGACAATGGTAATATATTGGATTACTGGACTTTTTTAGCTAATTTTCAACAGGATCTTTGCAAATCCATTCAAAGGAGAATATTTATGAAAGCCTATAGACGCATCCTTACATTGCTTCTGGCGTTACTTATGACGGTATCTATGATCCCCTGCACCTTCGCCGCAGAGGAAGATGGTACCGACGGTGAGTACGAGGAGACCGACTCCTACATCTACAATTTCGAAGTAGCCGATGATGACTACAACGGTCCCAAATTCCAATATTTTTCCCCCTACTATGCGATCCACAGCTATACTGCCGATGGCCAGACGAAGGCGGGCAAAGTCACGATTTTTATCTATACCATCTATAACAGTATCACGGGAGAAGTCATTCCCACCTACTGTACGGACATTTTCACCGGCGCTCTTCCCGAGAATAAATATCGCCGTCTGAATCTGGAGGACTCCACCTACGCTTCCAGCAGTGGCCCCCTCCTCCGTGCCATTATGCTCAATGGTTTCTATATCACCAATGAGGAAAATGAGACCTCCGAACAGCATGCCGCCCGTGTGAGTGCCAAGCTGGCAGAGCTCAGAGCTGCTGTAGGTATTTCGGATCTGACCATTGGCGAGGCCATTGCCGGCACCCAGCTTGCGATTTGGAGAGCTGCCCACGGTCCCTTGCTTGTGTATGATCCCCTGGTTCACAACTATCCTTATGAGAACAAGGAATCTTCCCTTACCAAATATTATGACATCTGCCACGAAGAACGTGCCAACGGCCACTACCAAAAGAACTCCTCCGGCTACATCTCTGCGGAATCTCAGGCTTACTTGATCGGACGTATTCAGCCGGTGGTCGACTACCTCCTGGCACTGGATCCCGTCTATGCAGATACCAAGATCGTCTCCACAGCCTCCTTCAAGAGCCTGAAGGAAAGCGCCCCCACCTTGAATGATGACGGCACCTATGATCTGCACCTGTTTGTTACCGTTGATGTTGACATGGCGGAAAATGACTACCTGACCCTGACCGCTATGGCGGATACCACCCACTATACCCAGGTCGATCTGAAAGATGGCGAACAGAAGCTGGCCCTCACCATTAAGAACGTCCCTGCGGAGATCGCCTTTGACGAGGTATCCCTCGCTATCGACGGCATACAGACCATGTCCGATGTTATGCTCTTCGAGGCAAAGGCCGGTGTTGAAGAGAGCCAGTCCATGCTGGGTATCGACGATAGCCAGATCCCTGCTCACGCAATGCTCACCGCTAAGCCCAAGAGAGACCCCATCCGTGCAGAAAAGGACGTTATCTTCCTGGGCAATGACGTAGCCACCCAGAACGTAAATGCTGACCACACCTGGATCATCGGTTCCAGCGTGCCCGAGGATATGGCAGGTGCAAAATTATTCACCATCTATGACTCCCTGGACAATCGTCTGGACTTCGTGGGAAATCTCCGCGTCGTACTGGAATCCTACGATAAGGAAGAGTTCTTACTGACCTTAGAGCAGGACACCCACTACACCCTCCTGTTAGTCGACGGAGACGGCACTAAGGGCGAGTCCGATGCCTTTAAGGTCTCACTGACAGATTTGGGCATAGCCACCATTGTAGCAACCTTGGGGGATCGCCTCTATTCGGATTATATGATCCGTGTCTATTTTGACGCTAAGATCAATACCAATGCAGAGATGTCCGAGGACATCCCCAACCAGGCTACTGCAGAATACGTCAACATAAACGACCTGAAATATTCTGCAAAGTCCGACGAACCCGTTGTGTATACCGGTGCGGCAAATCTCCTTAAGGTAGATGCTACCGATCATACCCACACCCTTGCCGGTGCTACCTTCAAGCTCTTCCGCAACGCTACAGAGCAGGAGGTTGCCAATCAGGTAGAGGGGCTGACCTACCTTGTGGGCATGGCCTCTGCTGTAGTTCCCGTCAGCTTCTACGATAACGCAGAGCTGGAAGGGGAAAAGGTCACCCTCGTAACCTCCGGAGAAGATGGCAAGATCGCCATCTACGGCATTGCCCATGGTACTTACTATCTGGTAGAGACTGAGGCTCCTGTGGGCTACAATCTCATGGAAGGCTACAAAGAACTGATCGTTAACTCTACCAGCCATCTGGAAGAAAACACCATCATCATCGAGAACACCACCGGCGACATGCTCCCCGGAACCGGCGGTATGGGTACTCTGTTCCTGACCTATGGTGGCGGTATGCTGGTTCTTATCAGCGCCCTGATCCTGATCATCCGCAAGCGGATGGCAAGCACCGCCGAATGATCCCTATCACATTATAAAAATCTCGGTTGCAGTTTTTGCAACCGAGATTCTTTTTTAACCCCACATAGCAGACAGGGCGGGGATGATTTGCTTCTTTCGGGACATGACCTGTGGCAGGAAAACACTGTGATTCTTGGCATCGGGGGAGAAGGCGGTACGGATGTCCTCTTCGTCACCTAAATACAGGAGCTGGGTACCTTCCAGCAGGACGTCAGTGAGCATGAGCAGTACCATATCGTAGCTCTTGCGGTCGATCGCGGCCTTCATTTCTTCGATAAATTCGTCCTTACGGCGGAGGATGTGGTCGGAATTGACACAGGTAATCTGTCCTACGCCTAAGCTGTGGCCTGCAATATGGAATTCCTTAAAGTCGGCGAACAACAGCTCCTTGGCAGTCTTGTCGTCAGACCAGGAGGCGGAGAAGATCCGCTGTCCCAGCTCGTCTAAGGAGACATTGGCAATACGAGCCATACGCTCTGCCATATTCCGATCTCGGCGGGTGCAGGTAGGGGATTTGAACATAACAGTGTCGGAGACAATGGCGGCAGCCATAATGCCTGCTAATTTTTCCGAGGGCATGAGTCCCCGCTCCTGATACATCCCCGCAATGATGGTGGTGGTACTGCCGACGGGCTCGTTGCGGAAATAGATGGGATTGCCGGTCTGGATATCTGCCAATCTGTGATGGTCGATGATCTCTACGATCTCTGCCTGATCCAGACCGGGGACAGATTGGGCGGCCTCGTTATGGTCTACCAGAACCACTCGCTTCCGTCTGGGACGGATCAAATGATACCGGGACAGAGTGCCGACTACCCGTTCGTTCTCGTCTAAGATAGGATAGCAACGGTAACGGCTCTGGAGCATTCCCTCCCGAACATCGTCTACAAAGTCATCTAAATGGAAGCACTCTAAATTTTCCGTTCTGCAGATTCGAGCAACGGGAATAGCCTGATAGATCAGGCGCACAGCACGATATGCCTCGAAGGGGGTGGAGATGATACAGGTCTCTGTGGGATATTGGCGCAATTCCTCGGACAGCTCTGCCTGACAGACGATGACACAGCGCACACCCAGATCCAGCGCTCTGCGGATCATGTCCGGCTGATCTCCGCAAACAACGATGGTATCCTTGTTCTTAAACAGGAGATTCTCACAGCTCTGGGGGATGGCAATGGTGACCTCCCCGGAGACGGTGTCGATGAGGTTGCCGGCATCGTTTAAGATCCTGCCCTCCAGAACACTGAGGAGGTTAAATACAGGGATCTCTTCTACATAGGGATATTCGATAGAGCGCATGTCATATGCCGCAATATCGCCGGAGGACAGGAGCCCGTAGAGGGTACCGTCTTCCTTGGTTACAGGGATGGCGGGGATGGAGCGATCCGCCGACAGAATGGACCAAGCACGGCTGACCGCCACTGCAGAAGACAGGGCAGGGGGCGTATCGTAATCCAGATCTCGCACCTGGGTGCGCACAGTCTTGATCCAGGGGGGAGGGGTAAATCCGAAGTGTTCCAGAACCATGTTGGTCTCGTCACTGACATGACCGATTCGGGCGGCACGGTAGTCTCCGTCTCCCAGAGCGTTGCGCAGTGCCGCATAGGCCATGGCAGAGACAATGGAATCTGTATCGGGATTTCGGTGTCCGGTAACATAAATCGTATCCATTGACTGACCTCCTTACATAATTATCTTATACTATCACTGATAATCGTACCCATTTTCTTTCTTGTTGTCAACGGTTTTTCAATAAAAAACCTTGCGAAGCGGAGAAATTTCTGCTATGATATATGGGGAAAATCTTCGCAAGGGAGGGAACCACCTTGATTGAGAATCTGAACAAGCAACTTTTTACCCCCTATGGTAAGATCCTGAAAGAGAATCCCGCCGGACAGAGCTTTTCTGTTGGGGAGGATTGGCAACAGGTAATTCGGCCCTTTTTCTACGACAACGCTCGGTATTATCGCACCGTAGGGGAGACATATCTGGATTTTGAATCCGGCATGACGGTATTGGTCATCCGCAAGGACGGACAGCGCACTGCCTTCTATTTGGACAAGCCCGTGTGTCTGCCTGAGGGAACGGAATTTGCCCTCCTCCCGTATCAAAGTGAGTGCTCTGTCCGCATGGCTTATCCCAAAGCAGGGGAGCCGGAACAGTTGGAGCCCTGTAATGATGCCGGGGATCTGAAGATCACCTCCCGTCTCCATTTGGGTGAGATCTATACCCTCTTCTACCGTGTTGGGGAGAGTGGTTTCCTGTTCAAGGGGGAAAAGCACTCTGCCTATGAGCTGACCTATGTAGATCGGGGGCAGCTTCACTGTGTGGTAGACGGTACCGGCTACTCCCTGAAGCAGGGACAGATGATGATCTTCCTGCCCAATCAGTGGCATATGCAGTATACAGATCTCAATGCAACGGCTCATTTCCTCACAGTGTCCTTTGACTTGCGGTCGGAATTGGAGCTACTGTTCGGCGATCGGGTATTTGACCTGTCTTCTATGGAGGCCACCTACCTCAAACAGCTCCTACAGGAGCCGGAGATCAACGATGCCTACAGTAACGACGTGATCCGTTCTAACCTAAAGCTCCTGCTACTGTCCATCCTCCGTGACACCAACAAACGGAGAAAACGTCTGAAGACCCCCACCGCCCTGCGTAACGAGAATTCCATTGTAGGACGCACCCTCCAGTACATTGCGGATCATGTGTATGACCGCCTATCTGTAGAGATCGTGGCCAAAGAGACCGGTGTCAGCGCATCCCACCTGACGGCACTGTTCCGTCGGCAGATGAGCATTTCCCCCGGAGAATATATCCGACGGGTCAAGTTAGAGGAAAGCAAGACCCTGATCCGAGAGGGCAAGATGAATTTCTCCCAGATCGCCGCTGTTCTGCAATACTCTACCATCCACCATTTCTCCCGCCAGTTTAAAGAAAACTTCGGCATCTCCCCCTCCGAGTATGCCAAATCCCTGAAAAACGAATAACCCCAACGGAAGCGACATAAACATCGCTTCCGTTTTTTTACCCTTTCTTCTCTACCGTTTCCCTTTTGTCCAACTGTAATTTGTTTTCTTTTTTGTTACGGGGCAAAATGCAGAATTCGTTGACAAACTCCTTGCAAAATGGAAACAAAAATGTTATAATAAGATGAAATACTATCCTTTGGAGGGTTGCATTTTGGAACAAAAAACCACTGTGATCACACAGGAACAGCTTGCACTCCAGCAAGAAGCCTGTGAACGAATTTATGAATATTGGAAGCAACAGGAGATCCGTCCCGTTGCCTTTGTAGATACCTATGGTTGCCAGCAAAACGAGGCGGATTCCGAGCGGATCCGCGGTATGCTCTCTGCCTGTGGCTATGATATGACCGACACAGAAGAAGGGGCGGATATCATCGTCCTTAACACCTGCGCTATCCGTGAACACGCAGAACAGCGTGTATTCGGCAACGTAGGTGCCCTGACCCACACCAAGCGCCGTCACCCCCGTCAAAAGATCTTCCTCTGCGGTTGCATGATGGGACAGCCCAAGGTCTCCGACCGGATCAAGCACTCTTACCCCCATGTAGACGGGGTCTTTTCTACCCACCATCTGTGGGAGTTCCCCTCTCTCCTTCTCCGTGTTCTGACCACGGGCAAGCGCGTTTTCTCCGTAGCAGACGAGGCAGGCTCCATTGCAGAGAACATCCCTGTCTTAAGAACCAACAAGCTCAAAGCATGGGTCTCTGTTATGTACGGCTGTAACAATTTCTGCTCCTACTGCATCGTTCCCTATGTCCGTGGCAGAGAACGGAGTCGTCAGCCGGAGGACATTATCAAAGAATGTAAAGAAGTCATTGCCGCCGGTTATAAGGAGATCACCCTCTTAGGCCAGAACGTCAACTCCTACGGAAAGGATCTGGGTCTGGGCATTGATTTCGCAGATCTCATGGAACAGGTCGCCCAATTGGACGGAGATTTCCGTCTGCGCTTCATGACCTCCCACCCCAAGGATGCAAGCAAGAAGCTCTTTGACACCATTGCCAAATATCCCAAGATCTGCAAGCAGTTCCACCTGCCTTTCCAGTCCGGCAACGACCGCGTGCTGAAGGTCATGAACCGCCGTTATACCTCCGCCCAGTATCTGGAACTGGTGGACTATGGTCGGAGCCTTATGCCGGATCTGGTTCTCACCAGTGATGTGATCGTAGGCTTTCCCGGAGAGACGGAGGAAGAATTCGAGGACACCCTGAAGCTCATCGAACGAGTGCGCTATGATGCCCTCTTCACCTTCATCTATTCCCCCAGAGGAGGCACTCCTGCCGCCGCTATGGAGGATCCCACTCCCAAGGCCGAAAAGAACCGCCGTTTCGACCGCCTGGTAGACCTGCAGAATCGGATTTCCGAGGAAAAGCACCGTTCTTATATCGGCAAGACCTTCACCGTCCTGGTAGACGGACGGGATGGGGACAACCTGACCTCCCGTACCGACGGTGGCCGTCTGGTTCGTTTCCCCGGAGAGGACAGCCTCATCGGGCAGTTTGCAGAGGTCACCATTACCGACTGCACTACCTGGAGCCTCATGGGCGAGTTGAAAAAATAACAGAACCGTTATTAGCGAAAACATATTATCTCCATCCATTTTCCTGAAAGGGGTGTTTTCAATGGCAGAAATGACACCTATGTTACGGCAGTATTTCGAGATCAAAGAACAGAATCCCGATTGCCTGCTGTTCTTCCGTTTGGGAGACTTTTATGAAATGTTCTTCGAGGATGCCAAGATTGCATCCCGTGAATTAAATCTGGCTCTGACCACCCGTGACCGCAACAAGGAAAAAGAAGACCAGACTCCTATGTGCGGTGTCCCCTACCATCCCTGGGAGGGCTACATGGCCCGACTGGTTTTCCAGGGCTATAAGGTCGCCATCTGCGAGCAGATGGAAGATCCCGCCACTGTCAAGGGTCTTGTGAAACGAGCCATCACCCGTATCGTCACTCCCGGCACCGTCACAGAGAGTTCCATGCTCCGTGAGGATCAAAACAACTATTTCGCCTGTGTTGTAGCAGATGAGGGAGGCATTGCTCTGAGCTTCTGCGACATTTCCACGGGAGATTTCTATGCAACCGAGGTCACCGACCCCGATCAGGCTATTGCGGAATTGGGTCGCTTCAATCCCTCGGAGGCTCTGCTGGACAGTGCCGCTTACAAGCTCTTTGCCGACGTCCTGCAAGAAAAATTAGGCTGTTGTGTCGACAAGGCAGAGGAAGGTCTCTTCTCCGAAGAAGAGTCCCGAAAAGCCGTCTCCTCCCAGTTTAACTGCAGTCTGTCCCACTTGGGGATCGAGGACTTCCCCCGTGTGATCTGCTGTGTAGGCGGTCTACTCCGTCTCCTGCGTTACACCCACAAGATCCTCCTGTTCCATATCCGTGGCTTGGAGTATTATATCAGTGGCAGTTTCCTGGCACTGGATCTGGCTGCTCGACGGAATTTAGAGCTGACAGAAACACTGAACGGGGACAAAAAAGGCAGTCTCCTCTGGGTTCTGAACAAGACCCAAACCGCCATGGGTAGCCGTATGCTCCGTAGCTGGTTGGAAAAACCCCTCCTGAGTCCCAAGAAGATCAACCGCCGTCTGTCCGCCGTAGGGGAAATGACCCAATTCACCGTTCTTCGGAAAGAGGTCATTGATTTACTCCGAGACACCACCGACTTTGAGCGTGTGCTGTCCCGTGTAGTCACCGGTAGCGCCAATGCGAGGGATCTCCTGGCTCTGGAATCCGGTTGCCGTCCCCTGGATCAGTTGCGGTTTACCACCTCCCGATTCTTAGACCCCCTGTGTAACGAACTGCGGGATGAAATGGACGATCTGTCCGATATTCGTGATGCCATTGCCTCTACCATCCGGGAGGATGCTCCCCTGACCCTCCGCGACGGCGGTCTTATCCGCCCCGGCTGTAACGAGGAACTGGATCGTCTCCACGACATCCTCAGCGGTGGTAAGGGAACTTTAGCCCGTATTGAGGCAGAAGAAAAAGAAAAAACCGGCATCAAAAACCTCCGCGTAGGCTATAACCGTGTCTTCGGCTACTATATTGAAGTAGCCAAGGGTCAGGTTTCCATGGTGCCCGAAACTTACATCCGTAAACAGACCCTCACCAACGGAGAACGGTACATCACCCCGGAGCTGAAGGAGCTGGAATCCACCATCCTCACTGCAAAGGATCGGATCAGTGCTCTGGAATTTGAGATCTTCACTGCCCTGCGCCAACAGATCGCCGATCAGGCAGAACGGATCCAGCGAACCGCCAGAGCGGTTGCCGCCATGGACGTGCTGACCACTTTTGCAGAAGTTGCCGTTACCAATCACTATTGCAAGCCCGAGGTAGATCTCTCCGACACCATCTCCATTAAAGATGGGCGCCACCCCGTTGTGGAGCAAATGCTCAAAGACAGCCTCTTTGTCCCCAACGACACCCTCTTAGATACAGAGAATAACCGTTGCGCTATTATTACCGGCCCCAACATGGCAGGTAAGTCCACTTACATGCGCCAAGTTGCCCTGATTACCATTATGGCACAGATCGGCTCCTATGTTCCCGCTACAGAAGCGCGGATCGGCATTGTAGATCGGATCTCCACCCGTATCGGTGCCTCCGACGATCTGTCCGGCGGTCGCTCCACCTTCATGGTGGAGATGAGCGAGGTAGCAGACATCCTCCGTCACGGCACAGAGCGCAGTCTCCTGATCTTAGACGAGATCGGCAGAGGCACCTCTACCTTCGACGGCATGGCCATTGCCCGCGCAGTTCTGGAATATGCCGTAGATAAGAAGCGTTTGGGGGCAAAAACCCTCTTCGCCACCCATTATCACGAGCTTTCCGATATTGAAAATCAGCTTCCCGGTGTCAAAAATTATAACATCGCCGTTCGTAAGCGCAGTGGGGATATCGTCTTCCTGCGGAAGATCGTCCCCGGTGCCGCAGACCGTTCCTACGGTGTAGAAGTTGCCAAGCTGGCAGGGCTCCCCGATCGGGTCATTACCCGCGCCCGCGAACTGCTGAAAGAGCTGGAAGAAGGAGGCGCTGTCCGCACCGTCACCGTAGCGGCGGAGGATCAACTCTCCATCACCTCTATGACAAACGATGCCCTGCGGAAAAAGCTGGAAAACACCGTCCCCGAAACCCTGACTCCTATCGAAGCTCTAAACCTTCTCTATGAGCTAAAGCAAATGCTTTAAGCCCCTTACACTACTATGCCTATTTCTGTTTTTTCCAATCGCAACGTCATTGCCCCTACCAAACAGGAACTGCGTTGGGGGCTGTTGTGTTGGGCTGTATATTTGTTCCTGCCTGTTTTTCTTCTTCTCATCCCCTACTTTCAGGGGGATGATTTGAAGGTCTCTTTTATCTATAATATCACCATTTCCGTTGTTACCGCCCTGGTTATGGGGGTCGTCTTCCGTCCCTTCCTGTTCCGGTCGAAGATCCCTGTCCTCCTGCTGATCCTGACCTGCTTTTTCGGGTATTTGGGAACACAGGGTATCGGCAGTCTGTGGAACATTACACTGGCCTTCCTGCGCAGTGTTCTGTCGGTAGAGCCCACCAATATGAATCAGGAGCTGGTCAACGATTTCCTCTTTACCTACACAGGTGCTATGATCCTGAATGTAGCTGTTTTCGCTCCCTTTATTGAGGAAATCCTGTTCCGTGGTATTATTTTCGCACCTCTGTGTAAGAAGAAGCCCCTCCTTGCCTATGCCGTCTCCATGGGGCTCTTTGCGTTTTTCCATGTGTACAATTTCATTGGAGTCATGTCTCCCACAGATATGATTTTCTCCTTCCTGGAATATCTTCCCGCAGGCTTTGTCCTGTGTTGGAGCTATCAGCGATCCCAGAGCATTTGGAGCCCCATTGTGCTCCACTGCCTTATGAATTTAATCACTTCAATTTTGATTCTCTCCTGATCCAAGGAGGTACTGTTTATGTCTAAAATCCAACAACTCTCCCCCCATCTGGCGGATCTCATTGCCGCCGGCGAGGTGGTAGAACGTCCTGC
>JAZREB010000012.1:0-1092 GCA_045660585.1 Faecousia sp.
ATAATCACTATTTATTCTGACCAAGGAGGTGTCATTCATGGCTGTTCCCAAGTGTAAAGTTTCCAAGGCAAGACGGGATAAGAGACGTAGCTCTCACTGGAAGCTCTCCATCCCCGGCATCGTAGCATGCCCCAAGTGCGGTGAAGCTCGCCTGCCCCACAGAGCTTGTAAGAAGTGCGGTACCTACAACGGACGCGAAGTTCTTCCTGTTGCTGAGGAAAAGTAATTTACAGAGTCAAGAAAAGAGGAAGGGTTTTGACACCTTCCTCTTTTCTATTCCCCACATAGTGTGCAAATCTCTGCTACAGTTTGTTCTTAGGATTTGTGCCGTACAGGGAATATTTGCGGTATCATTGGTACACATGTCCCATCCCTTCCCAAAATCTTCCGGGAAAGTCTGTGCTTTCAGGAAATTTTCGTTGCAAAAATAGGGATCTTGTGCCATAATAGTCTAAAGGATCCCCGAAAGACAAGGAGGGTTACTATGAGAAAGAAGTATCTTGCATTTGTATTGGCAGTGGCTGTTACAGCCTTGCTTTTCACAGGTTGCTCCGGCATAGAGGACGTACCTGCACTGTTTGCATCAAAGATCCTGTCAATGTATGACGAAGAGCCCCTTGATACTGAGCCGTCTTCCAAGGTGGAAGCTACGGATGCAGGATCTGCACAGACCGAGGCGCCCCAAACCGAGTCCTCTCAGACAGAGACAGCGCAGACCGAGGCCCCTCAAACCGAGGCTGTGCAGGTAGCAGAGGCATCTCTGCCCTTTACGGTGGAGGATCAGCTTGCTCTGATATTGGAGTATCGGGGTATGTGGTCAGATGATGAAGAATTATTTTCTACCTATTATAGTTATACCGTAACGGACCTGGATCGTAACGGTAGATTGGAGATTCTGTTCGGATCTTGTGTAGGTACCGGGTATTTTACCTACATGGGGATCTGGGAGGTAAACGAGGATTGCTCCGCCCTGGTTGCAGTAGAGCGTAGCTATTCCGAGGATTACTCCCAGGCCGATTTGATCTGTGATGAGGCAAAGGTGTTCTACGATTCCTCGCGGAATGTTTATACCTATATTTTCACAGACTATTC
>JAZREB010000013.1:0-6221 GCA_045660585.1 Faecousia sp.
CATGAACTGTTCGTGGTATCAGGGCTACGAGCCTATCATCAGCTACAACACCATGACCATTCATCTACCAATCCGGGCCACTGGTTATACCGGGGATATCACAGTGTCTATCGCTTTGGATGATCCGAATGTATTCCTGCTTTCCGGTGAACCCAAGGCAGTAACGGTTTCCCCAAAAGATGGGATCTATCCCGTAAAGCTGACCCTGGCTCTGGAACGCTATCGTCGAAATGGGGATTATCCTGTGACGATTACGATCAAGGGAACCGAGGACACGGACAAGGAGATTGTGGAAACCATACCCTATGTGATCCGCATCCGGGATGGACACGGTAGTCACGAAACCATGGAGCCTGTTATCACTGATGTGGCAGGAAGCTTGGATGTAGGAACCACCGGCACTCTGAATCTGACCATCAGCAATCCCACCACTACGCAGTCCATCACAGATGGCGAAATCACTGTAACTGACAGTTCCGGTGAAATTCTCATGTCTGGTTCTAACCGTGTTCGGATCAATGAGATATTCCCCGGCAAGTCCGAAACTGTTACCATTCCCGTGATCGTCAGCGGAAATGCTTCTATCCGACAGCATACATTGGAAGTCATATTTCACTACAAGGTGCTTGGAGAAGCTACTGAGTGGAAAGAAACCTTTACACTGCCTGTAACTCAGGCGATTCGTCTGGAGCAGGGAGGGGTTCAGCTCCCCACAGCAATTGCCGGAGAAATGGGAAACATGACCCTGCCCCTGATGAACATGGGCAAGGGTGAATTGCAGAATGTCTTGGTAAAGCTGGAAGTGGATGGTGTTCTGGATGCTCAGAGTGTGCTGGTTGGCGCAATGACTGCCGGAGAAACGAAGCAGGCAAAGCTCACTTACACCCCTAAGTTGGATTCTGTGGGTACTCACTCCGGTACCGTGACCATCACTTGTGAGGATGCCTATGGCAATAGCTTTTCACAGATCTTGGATGTAGCCCTTACTGTGGAGGAACCCCTTCCGGAAGAAGAACTCCTGCAAGAGGAAGAAAAGAAAACTATGCCTAAGGGCACTCTGGTCCTGCTCATTCTCTGTAGCATTATGGTCATTGCTTTCATCGTTCAGGGGACGATTCTCACAAAAAAGATCCACAAGCTTGAGGAAGAACGATTGTAACAGACTTGTCCCAATAAATAACCCTAACAAACAGTATGACGGAGGGCCTCTTCACTGAGACTCTCCGTCATGTATTTGACTGTTTATCAATAATCCGTATTATCAGAACATACCGCCGCCGTATTTTTTCTGTACATGGAAGAGTCGGGTGATTCCGATGGTTACACCTACGCAGGTTATAGGCAGTGTTGTGAATATCACGGATTTTTCTTCGCTGAATAAAGCGATTACACCGCTGACAGCGATACTTACGCCAATGATAAGCAGGGCTTGTCCCATTTTTACGCAATATGCAGACTTGTCTTTCACTCGTTCCTCACGATAGCAATTAATAAGGGAGGTGTTTCCCTTCATAATTAGTATTGCCAATACGGCAAGCATCACGGCTACTCCTAACATCATAACAGAATATACAATCATAGAGTCCTCCCCATTCAACCATTTCCTATGGGTTGTTTTGGCTGTTGGGGTTATAGGATCGGTAGCCTGCCGCTATAGCCAAGGTTATGATCATGGGAACAACTGCGTACCCTGCGTTGGCTGATCCGTCGGAGACTATGACATAGATCGCGCCTGCGATGGTTAAAATGCTAAATGTGATCCATAGAATCAATAATAGCTTTTTCATACAAACACTCTCCTTGTTAAGGATTTCTCCTCTTAGTTCCACAGCATCATTTGAATGAATTGATAGGATATAAAAAGTGAAATCACAAGCATCCCTATAATATAAAGGACTCTGAGCCACAGCTTTTCACGAGGGATCCTCTTGGACAGGAATACCGAGATGACCGTTACGCAAACTGAAATGAACAGCCAAAACAGTGCAGTAAAATCGTTGGCATTAAAGTTGTTTTCCACCATATTTCCCAATTCATTGATTACAGGACAACCACAGCCCAACCAATCCACAATGAATTGCTGATTCGCCCAACTATAAGGGATAAGCAGGATTGCAAACAAAAAAAGGGGTGAAATGAGAAGGCCTGCCTTCTTCATTAGCTTCATTCAACCACACTCCTTTCGCTGTTATTAGCCAATGGAGGAATATTTCAGCTACTTCTTCGCGCAGATCACATCGAGAATCTTATCAAGACAGAACAGAACAACAAAAATGCCTGAAGATACATAAACACCACGGGTTAAAGATTCCCAGGTCCAGTAATCGTCTCCGTGTATGAGTCGAGCAATGAGATTTGTAACATCAAATCCATCTGCTGTAGGATTCAAATTGCGGATGTAGTTCAGTACAAGTCCTACTGCAACAATCAAACTAATGCAGAGCAGAACTTTTACAAGGATTCTAAAGTTTTTCATTGTCTTTACTTCCATTTAAGCACCTCTTTTCTCAACCTTATACACTTGCCCTAAGATTGCAGGATAAAGTTC
This sequence comes from Faecousia sp., assembly GCA_045660585.1. Taxonomy (GTDB): domain Bacteria; phylum Bacillota; class Clostridia; order Oscillospirales; family Oscillospiraceae; genus JAZOXB01. The sequence continues at coordinate 2,549 of JAZREB010000013.1, forward strand.
TTGAATCTGACCATTATAAGTGATCCGAACCAAATCGCCCACCTGCCAATCAATCGATTGGTCAGCATTTTGAGTGGATACTTTGATTTTGTCGGAACAGTTGGCTTCCTGTGTCCCTGCATCAGGCTCAACGAGGAAGTAGCTGTCGTGAATTTCTAATATCTTAGCATCGAATGTGTATAGATCATCCGGTTTGTCAAAATCCTTACCGGCCCGACCGCCACACGCAACCAGTCCGAACATGACAATCAAAACCAAGGCACATGCAATCCATTTTTTCATAACAATTCTCCTTGTTCGTTTTCTTCGTACAATCGTACTATTTGTGAGATTGGGATTTGCTTATCTTGTTATGGTCAAGCAATAGAACGACGGTCTTTCGGGATACATTTTGTCGGGAGTATTCCAAATTACAGCACTGTTGATCTCTTTGATATGCTCTGTTGTCAATTCACCAATGGAGATTGTTTTTCTGTGGATATAAGGTCTGTCCTCATATTCATAGTAATCCATTAACAACACATTCCAAAACTCAATATTAGCTGTTTTCTGCAGGGCAGTTCTTATGTATTCAATGATTTGTTTTGCTCTGCCGTCAGTATAGTCCCATTCAAGATAAACTCCATAATCTTTGTCTGTGTAGTTCTTGACGCTATCAAAGGATATTAGAAAATAGTTATCATCTGCACCACCATCGTCTACTATGCCTTTGTCAATGTCTATTTTGACAGGATAATCTTGTGATGGTGCAAACTCTGTCAAAGGTATATCAGAAGCGATAAATCTGCAAATACTCATTCAATCGCACTCCTCAGTCAAATTGGAATTTGTCAAACTTATCTTCCCCAAAATTCTCTCCAGGATTTTTCAACTTCCTCTTTGTTGCGAAGCGAACGAACATTTCCAAATTCATCTAATGTGAAGATGCCTTTGAAACAGTTAGGCATATCATCATACTGCTTTTCTAATTGACCATTGAATACTCGAAAGCACTCATAGCCGTAGTGCTCTAATAAATATGGCATCAGAAAAACTGAACGCATCGGTTCATATTCTGTATAATTATATGGAGTTTTCTCTGGTCGCTTTTTAAGAAGTTCGAGAAGTTTGTTCATTAAAGCTGAAACTTCATCCTCGGTAGCAAAAACAGCATATCCTCTAACTGCGCTCAATTTCATATCTAGGTAGCGTTCTTTTTTGAAAACCTTTAAGAAAAAGTCTTTTGCATTGACAGGTATGTCTAAAAGCAACTGAGTCAATATTTCGCTTCTTTTTGAAACTTCCTTCTCTTGAAAGTATGATTCCATTAAAACTTCGCGTTTCATTTCACACCTCGTCAAATTCAAGTTTGTCTAATGGGTTAACAGAAAAAATGGTCTTATTCATCCGTGTCTACAAGAGGGATTTTTTCTACCTTGTAGACTTGGGGGAGAATGGCGGGGTAGAGTTCTTGGATCTGACCGTTATAGGTGATCCGCACCGAGTCGCCTACTTGCCATTGGGTAGAAGAATCTGCGTTTTGGGTGGATACTTGGATCTTGTCGGAGCTGTTGATTTCTTGAGAATCTGCCGCAGGCTCTACAAGGAAGTAGGAGTCGTGGATTTCCAGGATCGTGGCCTCGAAGGTGTATAAATCATCGGGCTTGTCAAAGTCTTTTCCGGATCTTGCTCCGCAAGCTACCAGACTTAGGAGGCAAATCAATGCAAATAGAATCATAAGAAATTTCTTCATAGTTAGTCACCTCGTGCAGTTATTGTGTGTAGAATGGTGTTTAATCTCTATCGTATTTCTTTTTTAATTTCTGAATATCTTCTTTGTCGATCCATTCTTCCGAATATCCGCAGGAACAGCAGATATAGCGATGGACAAGGACGGCGGAGAATATGGTCATTCCTGTTTGTATGTTGTTGCCGGAGCCGTAAGCACCTGCTTTGCCGGGAACCAAGAGAATATCGGAACTGTTACACTTGGGGCAAATTCTTTTGTTTTTCATGACGAATCCTCCTCTAAGTTATGATTTTGAGAGCCAGCCTAATTCTTGCAGGGAGGAAATTACTTCCGTGGAAACATCGTCTATACTACCGTCGGATAGCTTCAGAACAAAATATACACCTGTTTTACCGGGATAGCTTTCTGCGATGCCGTCGTGGAGGATCAGAACTCTGTCCCCGTTACTCAAATCCTCAAAAAGACCATCTTTCTTCCTTTGGCAGTGCATAGAAACGGGAGAATTATCTATGACGATCAAGGAGGTTCCGTGGTCGGAGAGAACATAGGATCCCGTACTGATTCCAAGGGAGTTCTTTGCCATAAACAAAACAGCAAGGACAAAAAGTAGCACAAGGCTAAGTGAGACAATAAGAAGGATCTTCTTTTTCATGTGTTCACATCCTTTCGGAGTTTCGGACTATTCCACTTTTTCTGCCCGTTCCATCATCATGCCTGTCAGAGTGTTATCTATGTCATTCAGTTTTGCATAAAGATCTTCTGTATCATGGTTGATGGAAAAATGATTCAGAATTGCATACAGTTCGTCTGTAAAGAGAACTAAATCCTCCGGAAAGCTGTGGTGCGTTCCCACAATAGAGAGTAAAACACCGTGCAGCCCCTTGTAGGAGTTATCCTCCTCCAGCAAGAGGGCAACACTTGATGCGGAGTGAAGCTCCATGAGAGCGTCCTCGTACATGAAGTCATAGCCGGTTTCCTTATATTCTCCAAACCGCTGTGCGGCAAGGGCTATATGGGAAGAAAACTGTTCCTCCTGTTCTTTCTTTAGATGTGGATCGTGAAGCTTTGGAAAATGATAAGGCCAATAGCTACGAATGCCACAACGATCAAAAGCCATTTTTTAAGGTTGTTCATATTGATGCTCCTTTGAAACGGGAATTGTATTTCCTAATAGTATGTAGATAAGACAAAATACGCCCATAACTGTGTATCGTTATGAGCGTATCATTCTGTTCCTGTTGTTACGAATGGGGCATATCCCACAACTGCACAGGGATCTTATTCTTTAATCTATTATAGCATAATCTTCTTGCAAAATCAAACGATATTCATGCAGCATGTATTACAAGCTATGCTAATAAAGGAAACCAAGGTAAGTTTATTGAGTTAGGAGAACTGTCCTATGCTCTGTATATTACCGAGACATAGAGCAGTCTCCCGTTCTATATGGAAAGAAAGAACACCCACAAAGGGGGATATGCAGATGCTCAGTCGCCATATACGATCATAGCGGAATCCAGCAATGTGTTGTGTATTCTACGATTTGCGATAATTCCTACCTATACTCTATCAAAATAGAGCTAAAATGTCAAGTGTTATAGAGGATAGTGTGAGAAAAGACTCATCCTTGAATATCCACCATGCTTCCAACGAAGAAGGGAATATTGTTTTCGCAGTCAATGAGCATATAGACAAAGGGTCTGTCCAGATAGACTTCTTTCGGATCTTCCTGCTCAATAGCGGCACCGTCTCCGGGCTCCACGGCGGTAACTGCGGCGGCTTTGGTTCCTTCTTCTTCCACAGAAATGTAAGTCTTGTGAAGGACTCTGTTAATATAGATATTGCCTGCGGTGGAGGATCCCAGATCTGTAAAATCTGCGGTTGTGGGATCAAAGGCAGAGGTCATTCCCATGGCTTTTAGAATCTCGGACATTTCTACACTGT
>JAZREB010000014.1:0-2412 GCA_045660585.1 Faecousia sp.
AGGAGAGCCAGGTGTTGAATGCGTAGTGGTTAGCATCGTCATAAGCCTTAGTAGGAGTGGTACCGGTATACTTGGCGGTACTACCTTGCTTCACCTTGACGGATTGGAGGGTCGTACCTCCCTCGACGCAGAAGGTAACGGTGTACTCGGGGGTTACGGCGAAGGTCTTCTTCAGCTTGCCACAGAAGTCGTAGTCCTCGTAATAGCCGTATTTTCCTGCATTGGCAGAGAAATACATAACACCATTGTGGATATCAATGCTCTCAAATTCCAGGAAGAATTGATAGTAGGATGAGGTAACAAAGATACTTTCTGCAGGAATAGCTTCTACACTCTTTTTATTCGGAATATTCTCAATATCATAGCAGAAGATGTAATTATCCTTAGCTGTCGCACTGGTTTGGCTGCCGGTAAGGACATAGTACAGCTTGCCGTTATCATAGGTCATACCCTGTACACCATAGTAGGAGTTGCCATTGCTGTCTTTAAAGCGGTAGGTAGGAGCCCCTGTAGGTGTAGGTGCTGTCATATAGTTGATGGTAAATACATATTGGCAATCTACCGTACCGCTAGGCTGATCGAGACCAATCTCTATGGTGTAGATATATTTGCCATCCGCACTCATGAGGGTAACATGGGTATCTGTCTGCTTATATACAGTCAACCCGGTGAAATCCATATCGTCTGTGCCGTACTCTATGACATCGTAATATGCCACCTTCTCTAGGTTGCTCCCTGTTACCTTAAACTTCCAAATGCTGTGGGTAGAAAACTCGCTGTGAGATCTGTTATACATGGTAGCAAGATACAGATAAGTTACACCCTTATGGACTATGGCACACATGTCATTACCGTGTCCCAATGCGAGGAAGTTTGTTAGGGAGGTATCAAAGGTTGCTCGCATGAGAACCGTTTCACCCGTACTGATGGAAGTGCGATAGAAACGAGCCTGGTTATTATTACCACTGATCATTTTGAAGGTATAAATGTACTTTCCGTCCGTACACATTCCCTGCGTTGCTACATAATCATTGGGGATAGAACCGATCTTGGTAAAGCCGGAATCGCTGATAGACAGTGCAGAAGCCGGTCCGGGCAGAATTCCCAGAACCATTACCAGGGACAGCATAATAGACAGAAAACGAATAATAGATTTCATGATATTTTTTCTCCCTTTCTAAACATTTGATTTCATGTTGGTTCGACTCAAACAAGATTTAAGCTGTGAAGTAGTCTTTGGCGGCGTCAGAGTAAGCCATGAGTGCCTTGCAGAGGGTCTGAAGGTCGGCGAGCTTGCCGTTGCCATAAGAGGAGGCAGAGTATTCCAGAGTGGGAGATACTTGCGTACTTCCCTCACAGACTGCCACGGAGACGGTGGAGCGGAGCTCTGTGGCCAAGAGGCCGTCAAATTCCGGCTTGGTTACATCGTCGTTGGGGATATTGCCGCCGATGGGCCCCCATTCTCTGGAATCCAGGTCAATATCCTCAGTGAGGTAAACCGTCTTCCCTGCAAAGTCATCTGCACCGCTGTTGACCCAATGGGACAGAAGCCGCCGCTCCGGAGCAGAGCTCAGACGCAGGTCTTCGGGAAGGGTTACGTCATTCTGCCAAGTAAAAACCGGGAAGCAGTCCCAAAAGCATGGTCAGAAGTAGCAAAAAAGACAGCAAACGTTTTTTCATCTTTGTTGCTTCCTGTAGAATAGATATATTTTTATCATAGCATTGATTCCCTTTTTTGCAAGGCTCAAATTCATAATAATTCGATTTGTTTAGCTGTTCGTCAAATCGGAATTTGCCATGGATGAGGTAAGGGCCTGTAAAAAACAGCCCCTTATTGTACCTATTCTTAACCATTCTAATTGTAACGATGCCGCCCAATGATGAGCGACATCGCTAGTAAATAATTCATATATATTTTGTTTAGGAACCAAGGAAAACTTGTCCGACAGTAAAAATCGGTCCATGGTAGCATACGCTTTCGGCACCATCCAATTCGGGTCCTGTAAGGTCGATCTGACAATTATTATAATCGAAGAATATTCCGGTTGTGTTAGGGCCCAAGCCATTACCGTTTTCATCCGCAGTGCATATGTAGGAGTAATGGTTCAACTTCAAATTGCAATCTCCGGCCAATGCCCCTGCAAGTTGGTAAGACTCATATGCAAGTAGCGGTTTGCTATATTCTTTCTTCAGTGGGCTTTCTCCTCCTTATCGAATAATAGAATTCTATAAGCAATGAGTACACTAAAGACTCCACTCCTGTGGAGGCGGCAAGCCGCCTCCATGGATTCAGAACTTATTGAAAGTATGCTTTTGCGCTGTCGGAGTAAGCGAAGAGGGCTTTGCACAGATCCAGTAGTGTCCCGGTCTTGTTGTTGCCGTAAGTATCTGCACTGTACTGCAGGGTGCAGG
>JAZREB010000015.1:0-1562 GCA_045660585.1 Faecousia sp.
GGGAAACTTTCTACTATCCACTTTCAACTGTCAACTTGCTTATCACTCATCACTCATAACTCAACCTGTAGTGCTTTTCGCTTTTGTCTGCGGCCGCGGTTGATGTGACGTTCAAATTCTCCGCCGGAGAGGAGTTCGGCGAGGACGAGCTGTTCGAAGGTGGGGACGGTGCAGGATAGGAAGCCCAGAGTCTCCCTATAGCGGGGGAGCAGGGCAGGGGGGAGAACCATATAGCCCACACGCAGGGAAGGGGAGATGGTCATGGAGAAGCTGTTGAGGTAGATGACCCGTTCCTCCGTACACTGGGAGAAAAGGGTGTCCTCGGGCTTCTTGGACACGGAAAATTCCGATTCGAAATCGTCCTCGATAATGTACCGATCTTCCTTACTTACCCAGCGTAGATACTCGTGTCGTTTGGAGGCCGAGGCGCTGACACCGCTGGGGAAGCTACGGTAGGGGGAAATGTGTAATACCTGTGCATCCGTTGCCCAGAGGGCGGGACTTTCGATGCCGTCGGAGCCTAAGGGAAGGAGGCTCACGGCTACGTTGGACAGGCGGTAGGTCTGCTCGATTTTTTGGTAAGAGGGAGCCTCAATGGCGTAGCCCTTGTCCCGCCCCAAGAGACCGGGGATCAGGCTGTACAGATACTCCGCGCCGGAGCCGATGAGGATCTGATCCCGCTTTACACGGATCCCCCGACTTCTGGCTAAGTATTGGCAGATGGCTTCCCGCAATTCCGCTCTGCCACCGTTTTCCGAGGGCTCTAAAAGCAGGGCTCCGCAGTCATTCATGACCCGTCGCATGGTCTTGGTCAGCAGGGACAGGGGAAATTCTCCCATGGTGGGGCGGTGGGCTCTTGCCTGCATTGGGACAGGCTGAAGGGCACTTCCCGCAAAACCGTCGTCTGTGCGGAAAATCACGAAATAACCGCTCCTTTGTCGGGCTTCCACATAGCCCTCGTCACACAGTAGGGCGTAACTGTGCTCCACGGTGACGGTGCTGATGCCCAATTCCTCCGCAAGGGTTCGCTTGGAGGGGAGCTTGCTTCCGTAGGGACACAGACCTTGTACAATGTCCTGTCGGAGCTGGGTATACAGTTGTAAATATGCAGGGGAGGCTTGTTCCCATCGGATGTTGTACTTCATCTGGTGATATAAAACACTCCTGTTCTGGATATTTTCATATGGTCAAAAACATTATATACTATGGGCAGTCAAAAAGCAAGCAGAAAGGTTATTTTTATGGAAGCACAGAAAAAAATCGCGGTCATCAATGATTTCTGCGGTTTCGGTCGTTGCTCTCTGGCGGTTTCCCTGCCCATCATTTCCGCCACAAAGCTCCAATGCTGTCCCTTGCCCACCTCTATTTTCTCCAATCACACGGGCTATGACAGCTTTTATTATACGGATTTTACCGCCCACATGGAGGCGTACATGGGGCAGTGGGAGAAGTTGGGACTGTCCTTTGACGGCATCCTGACGGGCTTCCTCGGCTCCGTGGAGCAGATCGATCTGGTCTGCGCCTTTATGCAACGTTTCAAGAGGGAGAATACTGTCACTGTG
>JAZREB010000016.1:0-2954 GCA_045660585.1 Faecousia sp.
CCCCTTCCAGGTACTCGACCAGAATGGTGTAGGCCAGTTGGTAGAGATGGCAGTAGAAAAGGGACGTTCCGTACGCGAGAACCTCAAGTGTGGTATCTGCGGAGAGCACGGTGGCGAACCCTCATCAGTTAAGTTCTGCCACAAGGTAGGCCTCAACTATGTGAGCTGCTCACCCTTCCGTGTGCCCATCGCACGCCTCGCTGCGGCCCAGGCTGCGATTGAAGAATAAACGAAAGTGCTGAAAATCAGCGGCATACGAGGCAAGTATCTGGCGAACAGGTACTTGCCTCGGTTCTTTATAGTTCATTCTGCACATCCTTCAAGCAGTCCATGACGCATATGCCTTACAAATGTCTTACACTAAAATGGCTCGTGTCTTACACTAAAAAATATTGCTGTCCGGTAAACATGTGTAAGGGGCTATAATCACTGTTTTTTTGCTTTACACCCCCCTGAAAGGATATTCACGGCTGTCCGGTAAAAATCTCTTTGATAAATCTGAATAGACTAATCATATATGGTTGTTATTCACCATTTTAAGCTTCATTCTGCACTTTTCCCCCAAAATGGCTCATATGTATACCAAACATATCGGCTGTCCGAGGAAATGTTGAAAGCACTGAAAAAGTCTGGATATTCGTTTTAATGGTGACTTATAGGGAGGGGGCACATAGTCCCAGTCAGCATCATGCCTTTTAATAGGAACTTCAAGGCTATTGCTTAGGAGTTGGCGGATTAATATTATGCCTCGTCCTCTTTTTTTGTTGATAAAATTTTGTCATGTCACTAAATATTAGCAACTTAGCGTTATGATTAAGACGCAGAAAAAATTACTCTTAAGCCCTTATGCGGAACTGTATGACATCCTCGTTCCGGCAAATCATTTCTTGCGCAGGATGCACGATGATATTGATTTCTCGTTCATTTATGACGAACTCGTGGGAAAATACTCGCAAGATATGGGCCGCACGGCCTATGACCCGGTTATGATGTTCAAGTACCTTATCCTAAAGACCATTTCCAGGCTTTCAGATGTGGACTTGATAGAGGATGTGCGTGTCAACATGGCCTATAAGTTCTTTCTGGATATAGAGCCGGAGGCCATGCCCATTGACCCGACAACGCTGTGCAAGTTCCGCCGTCAGCGGCTCAAGGATATGGATCTTCTTGACCTCCTGTTGGGCAAGACGTTTAAGATGGCCGAGGAGTCCGGCATTCTTGTAAGACGGGAAGACGGGAAGATACACGTCAGGGGGATAATTGACGGCACGCATACGGAGTCCTTCGCCTCGCTCTACCGCCCTGTCCCGGCGCTTAAGGAATGGTCAAAGAGACTGCGCAGGCAGCTGTACGAGTGCCTGCCGGAGCTGGAGGGCACTCTGGAGAACGACAAGAAGATTCCCGTCGCGGACCTCAATGGGGAGATTGAGTACGCCAAGCGTCTTATAGAGTTCTGCAGAGGTCTTGGCGATATAGCCGAGCTTCCCAGGATAAGGCGGGTCCTGAACCGCTTTGCCGAGCTAGTGGATGACATCCTTGACCATTACACATACAGTCCTGGCGACCCGGACGCCCGTGTAGGCAACAAGAGTGCCGACACCGAGTTCTTCGGCTATAAGACGCAGATAGTGGAGGATGACGACTCCGGGCTTATCCTTGCGGGCTGCGTCACTTCGGGGGAGGTTGGCGATGCCATCCCCGGCAAGGAGGCCGTTGAGACAGTATTGTCCAATCCGGATTTTGCAATCGACGAGCTGCTCGGTGACGCCGCGTATTCCGGCCAGCCCTTTCTCGAGCTTGCCCGTGATAATGGGTTTGAGCTGATCGCGCCCCCTCATCCGCTTTTGGGACATTCCATAGACGGGCGCGAAGGCTTCACCTTCAACAAGGATGCCGACATGTTCATCTGCCCAAACGGGCACCTCGCCGTTTCGAAACGGCTCGTAACCTATAAGAAAGACAACAACCGTAAAGCCCTCATATACACATTCGATGCGAAGAAATGCTCTCTCTGTCCGCTGAAAGGCACATGTCTGAAGGAGGCAAAGGTAAAAAGATTCTCCGTCTCCGTCCTAAGTCCAGAACAGAGAGACTTGCTTGAAAGGTCCAAAACGGAGGATTTCAAGAAGCGGCGGCGGGAACGCTACAAGATTGAGGCCAAGAACTCCCATCTGAAACGGGGATTAGGATTTGGCAAGACACAGGGAAAAGGAATCGGAATGATGGATCTTCAGACTTCCGTCACGTTCTTCGTCTCCAACATAAAGAAAATCTACGTGAGAATCGACCAAAATAAAGGGAAATAGCCGCCACAGAGGACGAAACTCCCACAGTGTCAATATGCGCCCGTATAAGACCGTATAAGGCCATCTGAAAGCCCCGAAATAGAGTCCCGGGATTTTTGGCTTTTCCCATGACAAGGGTAAGGGCGGGCATTTATTTGGTCATTGAAATTAATATTTGCCACTTAAAACACTGAATACAGGTACTTTTTCAGTGCTCTCGATATACTGCCCCCCTACTCTACTGTAAGTTCAAGAATACCTACAGAGGACTCCTTCTTGGGGGTGATGTGAAGGCGCAGGGCTTCTGCTTCTATCGCGGAAGCAGGATGCACCATGTTAAACTGGTCCAGCTCAATGCCAAAGCGGTCTGTAATGTAGGGTTTGAATTCTTGCCACTTTCCGTCCACGAAATATTCCATATTCCATTCCACGGGGCGCTGTACGCCTCCCTTGTCATCGTACCAATAGACGGATACGCTTTCTATAGGCTGTTTCTTTTTAAGCCTCACCTCTACGGTCTGCTTCTCGCCCAACTTGGGCCATGCCGTCCAACGGGGAATGGTGCCGTCAAAAGAATGTGCGGGTCGTTTTCCATCTACGGGTGCCATTACATCATCATTGGAATAGGTGTAAGTGGCCTTTATGTCGGCTATGATACCTACAGGGAAA
>JAZREB010000017.1:0-1048 GCA_045660585.1 Faecousia sp.
ATTGGCATCGGAGAAGTCCTCTTGGAATTTTAATTCGATCACATAGTTTCCGGCGGTGGCTCCGTTGGCGATTTCCTTTGCTGTGAGGGGGTATTGATAGATTTCTACCTCGGTATTTCCCAGGGCGAAATTGTGGGCGGCGAAGGCGATCCCTACAAACAGTGCCAGAGCGGCGGCAATGAGAGCAGCTCTGCGGAGAGGACGGAAGGGCTTTCTGCCTTTGGGAATGTTGCTGTAAAATTCCTGAGAGGGAGTAATTTGGATCTGCTCTTCTGCCGGCACGTCTGCAAATTGGGCTTCGGCCGAGGTCAGGAGGGCTTCTTGAAACTTGGTCATGGATTTCATAGGTCTTAGCTCCTTTCGTAGAGTTCTTGTACCAGAGCCTTTCCTCTGGTGAGTTGTTTCCGAACGGTCCATTCCTTTCGATTCAGCAGTTGGGCGATTTCTTTCACCGTGAGCTCACGGACATAGCGGAGCATCAGTACATCGCGGTACAGATCGGGAAGCTCCCGAAGCACCGACAAGAGGCGATCATAGTCCTCCGATGCGGCGATGTGGTCAAACAGATCACCCTTTCCCGAAAGGGCAAGGTCGTCAATGTTTATGGACTTCTTTTCTTTTTCTCTCAGATCCAAGGCGGCATGCTTTGCGGCGGTCAGGACATAGGCCCTGCAAACACGGGGATCCGTGGGAATGGTGTGGCGTAGACGGTATAGCTTCACAAGGGCATTCTGCACCGCATCCTCTGCATCCACAGGATTTTCCAAGATCCTCTGTGCGACGAAAAGCATTTGCCGATGATATGTCAAAAACAGATCATCAAAGTTCATAATGGAAGGTTCCTTTCTCTTTGAGTGCACTCTACCTATAAAGACGGAATTGCCGGAATAAATTGGACAAATATTTGCCCCAAAGAAATTATAACACAAGAACCCAAGCAGAGAAAACCTCCAAACACGACCCAATGATAGAATATGCCAATTCCCGTTTAGCGCACCGTTGGTGCGAATGATATATCTACGATATGATATACCCCACGGCTGTGGGG
>JAZREB010000018.1:0-4408 GCA_045660585.1 Faecousia sp.
GGAGGAATGCTCTGCGCAGTTCGAATTTGATTATTGGTTCTTGGAGGACGTGCCCTATGGTGCCGGCAACCGCTTAGAGGGCTTCCTGTTCCCGGATACCTATGATTTCTACGAGAATGACGATCCCGATCGCGTTCTGGACAAGCTGCTCAGCAACTTTAAAAAGAAGTTCTCCGATAAGGCACAGGAACAGCTTGTAACGCTGAACGAGGATATGGCAGAGCGTTGGAGTGCCAGAGGCTATGACGAGGACTATATTGCACAGCACAGATTCACCATATATGAGCTCATGACGGTTGCCTCCATGATCGAGAAGGAAACTGCCGGTGTAGCCGAAAGCGGAAAGATCGCATCGGTTATTTATAACCGTCTGTGCAATCCCGGGGAATATCCCTACCTGAATATCGATGCTACCATCGTATATGCTCTGGGTGGAGTGGATCATGCCCTGACCTACGAGGATCTGGAGATCGACAGCCCCTATAACACCTATAAGTACGCAGGTCTGCCTGCAGGTCCCATTTCCAACCCGGGTCTGAACAGCATTACGGCGGCCCTGAATCCCACAAGTACGAGCTATTATTACTATGCTCTGGACGAAGATACGGGTTCCCATTACTTCTCCAAGACCGCCGCAGAGCATGAGAACTTCTTGAGAGGATAAGCATGATAAGAAAGCCTGAATTATTAGCCCCTGCAGGGGATATGGAACGACTGAAAATGTCCGTGCTCTACGCAGCCGATGCGGTGTACCTTGCAGGGACAAGCTTCGGTATGCGCTCTTTTGCGGGGAACTTTTCCCCCGCAGAGCTTCCCGAGGCGGTTAAATATGCCCATGACCACGGGGTCAAGGTTCATGTAACCGTCAACACCATGCCCCGTGGAGACGAGGTCGTCCACCTGCCTGCTCATTTAGAGCTCCTGAACGAAGTTGGGGTAGATGCCCTCATCGTTGCGGATCTGGGTGTATTCCGCATGGCGGAAAAATATGCCCCCCGTTGTGAGCGCCATATGTCCACCCAGGTCAGTATTGCCAATGCAAACTGTGCCACCGCTTGGTACGAATTAGGTGCCAAACGAGTGGTTCTTGCAAGAGAGCTGTCCTTAGAGGAGATCGCCGCCATCCGTGCCAATACTCCCAAGGAACTGGAGATCGAGACCTTTGCCCACGGTGCAATGTGCGTATCCTATTCCGGCCGCTGCCTCCTGTCTAATTATATGACAGGCAGAGACAGCAACCGTGGTGCCTGCGCCCAGCCCTGCCGTTATCAGTACGCTTTAATGGAAGAGAAGCGCCCCGGGGAATATTTCCCGGTGTTTGAGGACGAGAAGGGTACATATATCATGAATTCCCGTGATATGTGTATGATCGACCACATTGATGACCTGATGAAGGTGGGTGTGGATTGTGTCAAGATCGAGGGCAGAGCCAAGTCTGCTTACTATGCCGCCATCGTTACCGGTGCCTACCGCCATGTGATCGACGATGTCGCCGCAGGCAGACCCATCGATCCCGTATGGCGGGACGAGGTAGAGCATGTGTCCCACCGCCACTATTCCACAGGCTTCTTCTACGGGGAGCCGGGACAGTATTTTGCCAATTCCAGATATATCCGCGATTGGCAGGTTTGCGCCATTGTTACGGATTGTGATGACAATGGCATGGCTACCCTGACCCTGCGGAACAAGTTCACCGCCGGGGATAAGATGGAGATCGTAGGGCCGGATCTGCGCCCCTTTGAGCTGACTGTCCCCATGATGGAGGATATGGAAGGCAATGCCCTGGAACAGCCCCGCACACCCCAGATGCTATTCCGTATGCAACTGCCTAAGAAGGTTCCTGCCATGAGTATTTTGAGACACGGCGTGGAGCTCTCCGCAAAAGATTGAGAGAAAAAATATTTTTCAATTTTTTGTAAAAAGTGCTTGACAAAATCCACTTCCTGTGGTAGTATGTATGAGCACCGTGAGTGCACCATGCGCCGATAGCTCAGTTGGATAGAGTGACTGGCTACGAACCAGTAGGTCGGGGGTTCGAGTCCCTTTCGGCGTACCAGAAAAGAACCCACATTTGTCTACGACAAGTGTGGGTTCTTTTCAACTAAATCCACCCTTTCGGGTGGGTGAAATCATCTTCGATGGTGAAATCCCCTGCGGGGATGAAATCCGCCTCGACGGCGGAAGGGTGGATTTAATTTCATCTGCGAAGCAGATTTCATCAGCGATAGCTGATTTCATCCTTGCGTGAGCAAGGCTTTCATTATATAATGCACTTAAGGTGATAACTGTGGCAGAGAACAAATTAGCTGACTTATCTACTGATTTTGCAGTTGCAATTTTAAAATTAACTGACGGTATGAAAGGTCACTATTCGTTAGTCAATCAATTGGAACGTAGTGCAACCAGTATTGGCGCAAACATCCGAGAAGCAAAATATGCCCACAGTAAAGCAGATTTTGTTTCAAAGTTACAGATTGCCTTAAAGGAATGTTACGAAACCGAATACTTGCTAGAACTTATGCAAAAAGCAGAATTGTTGCCAGAAAAAACAGTAAAGGGATATTTGCACGATTGCGGTTCTATCCGCCGTATGCTGATCGCTTCCATCAACACAGTAAAAGAAAATACGAAATAATCAAAAATACCCAGTCTGGATCAATTTCCGGACTGGCCATTTTGCGTTTTTAGGGATATTTTTCTTTTACCTTTTGTTAAATTTATGGGGTTTTATTAAATTTGTGGGAGCTTTTGTTAAACTTATGCCCTTTCGTTAAATTTATGAGGGGTTCGTTAAATTATTACCCTTACCGCTACCCTTATAAAAATTCAAAGCAATATAAATAATATAATTTTTCGCAAGCAAAAGCGATCGAAAAAAAGAATTGATCTGGTATGGTTTGGTGCCCGGCGGTTCCGAACCCTATGAGTATGACGATTTTTTGGATTTTTCCACTGCACCTGTTTTTCATGGGCAGTCCCTAAAAACAATCCGGAAAAAGATCGAGATCTTATCCATAGACGGCTGTGTTCCGGAAGAGCGTATACAATTCTATCTTTAAATGGGCAATTTTCAGCATAATAAGAAAAATCCGACCGACTTCATCATAATGAAAGTGCGGTCGGATTTTTTACGATTTCACCAACAGTCCGGGAGACTATCCCTCTAAAAAAGCACTGAGGGGAATGTGTAGGGCAAAGCGGAAGTCACCCATAATAAACCAAACCCAGAGGGCGCGCATGATCAAGAATGCAAAGAGGACAAACACCACTGCAAGGAGCAAATTCCAAATAGTAAATCCACCGCCGTAGACCGTAAACATGGAAAACAACAGGCTCACGATCCAAGCCACTGTGATCAGCAGGGCAAAAAACTGGAAGATCCGCATACTCTTGTCCAAGGGAGCAAGAAAACAGGACAGAAATAGCAAAAGGGTAGGCAGTACGGAAGATACTGTTGCCGCGGCGAAGAGTTCCCGGAAGGTGATCGCTCCCCGAGAAGGATCCTTGATTCGTTCTCTCCTTGCAGAACCGAGAGTAATATGGAGCCATCCATAGAGTAGATTCAGACCATAGGCAAGGATGGGTGCAAAAAATCCACACCCGATCCAACGAGTAAAGAAATCGTCCAAATACATAATACCAAAGAGCAAAGTTCCAATAGCAGACAAGCAGAGGGTAACTAAGATCAATATCACACCGATTCCTGCATCTCTCTTCCGTGCCGCCGCCGTCACAACGCGCCCCGGCTCTTTCAAATAGTCGTTCACAAAGTAATACAGCCGAAGCCATGCACTTTCGGTGAAGGTGGGCGACTCCCGTCGTGTAGGCTTTTCCTGCTCCTTAGATAGGACAATTCTTGTAGTAGTAACTGTGGCTGTTCTTTCTGTAGTGGAAGCATAGATGGGTTCTTGCCCTTCCTCTTTGTGTTCTTCAAACTGTAAGACCTCCCCGGTTTCCGGGTCTGTCTGTATTGCGTAAGGGAAAAACTCGTCCTCAGTTTGCTCCCGGGCGAAGACTTCCGGCTCGTACAGTTCCTCTACTGCATCTTCGGGAAGGGGTCTCCGGGCAGATTCGTATATCTGTCTCCGCCTCTCTCGGAGGGTGGGAGGTTGTTTCAGTTCCGAGGAAGGTCGATACTCCATATTCTCGGTATAGGAGTAGCATTCCGGATTCATGCACCGACCGTCACGGAGTGCTTTTCTGCAAAAAACGCATAATTCGTCCATTTTCATTCTCCTGTTCATGGGCTATGTATCCATTATTATATAAAGAAACACAGAGACAGTCAAGATTTTTGTCGTGAGAAAAATCTTTGAGCCCATGCCTTTTTTTATTTTAGGACTTCCTTTTTCCTTTTAAAAATGGTATAATTAAAAAGTAATATCCCACGCTATTGTCCCGGAGGTTT
>JAZREB010000019.1:0-7555 GCA_045660585.1 Faecousia sp.
CTCAGTCGCCCAAGGGCGACAGCTCCCTCGTCAGAGGGAGCCAAGGGTCTGTGCAAACTTTGAGTACTCTACATAGATCGATAAACTGTGATTTGTCGTTCAACTTCCCGTTTATCGCTCTGCTTTTTGCACAACTTACCCCATCTGTTCGTAGGGGAGACCTGTGGTCTCCCAGTGTAGGAACTGAAAATTTGAACATTCTATCGTTTAAAATCACTGTTCTCTCTTCAAAACAGGCAGGCGACCACAGGTCGCCCCTACGATGAGATACGATGGTTTATGCATCAAACAGCGCGACAAACTGAAATTGGCAGTTCAACTACCATGGGTGTTAGTCCAAAATTATAAATCCGTTTCCCTTGGGATACACATGCCCCTCACGCGAATGTGTGAGATTTCATGCTGAAGGTATTTTACTCGCACCAACGGTGCAACAAAAACGCCTGTTTTCTCGGTTTTCAGAGAAAACAGGCGTGTGTTAATTTATTTGTGGCCGGATTCCTTCAGCTTGGTATCTCGGCGGTTCTTGATGTGGTCGGGCATGGGGTGAATGTCTCCGGCTTTGGTCAGAGCCATCTTGGTGAGCATGGGGCCGAAAACTTCATATACCAGCACGGAGAACAGGACGATATTCCGAATCAGGGTCCCTTCTTGGCCCAATGAGGTGGCGGTCATGGCCATGCCCAGAGCGACACCTGCTTGGGGCAGGAGGGTAATGCCCAGATATTTGCAGACATTGGGGGAACACGCGGTCCACTTGGTGGAGAAGTAGGAGCCGTAGTACTTACCCAGAGAACGGAACAGGATATATACTACGCCAATGCCTACAATGGCAATATCTGCAAAAACATTCAGTTCCAGCTCAGCACCGCTGACGACGAAGAACAGGGCAAGCAGGGGGGATACCCAACGATCGGATTTTTCCATCAGGTCGTGGGACAGGGGACACATATTGCAGAAAACAGTGCCCAGCATCATGCAGACCAGCAGGGAGGAGAAGCAGATCTCCACGGGTCCGATGTGGAATTCCAGCATGGACAGTGCAACCGTAGCCAGGACAAAGGCGATGACCAGATTCAAACGGTTGGTGTTGGAATGGAACAGCTTTTCCAGTTGGGTCAGGAGCCAACCAAGGAAGGCGCCCAGAGCCAGGGACAGCAGGATCTCGATCATGGGATTCAGCAGAATGGAGACCAGATCCACAGCACCGCTCTGAAGGGTTCGGGCAATACCGAAGGAAATGGCGAAAACGACCAGACCTACAGCAACGTCCAGTGCAACCACAGGAAGGAGCAGGGAGGTGAGCTCGCCCTTTGCCTTGTACTGCTTAACAACCATTAAGGTGGCGGCGGGAGCGGTAGCGGTAGCAATGGCGCCTAAGGTGATAGCTTGGGGAAGGGTCAGCTTATCCGGCATGAGCAGGTGTACGACCACCAGAGCCAGGTCAACCAGAAGGGCGGCGGCAACGGCCTGTACAATACCAACGACGCAGGCTTGGCGACCGGTATGCTTCAGTTGGCTCAAGCGGAACTCATTACCGATTGCAAATGCGATAAATCCCAGTGCAACTTCACTGAGGAGGGACAGAGTCTCTAAGGCGCTGTGACTTGTAAAACCCAGACCTTCGATTCCCAGGGCACCCAGACAGTAGGGACCGATGAGCACGCCTGCCAGGAGGTATGCAGTAACGTCGGGGAGCTTAAAAACTTTGACCAAACGGGTCATTAAAAGACCTGCAAGAATGGCAATAGCTACAGATAACAGATTGGACATCAGAAGAGAGTCTCCTTTGCTTTTCTCAATTTTTACCTCACAGAGTATACTACTAATTACCGGAAAATGCAAACCTAAAATTATATGTATTTCACAAGGAATTCAAGAGAAAATTATACAAAATGCACAAAAAGGAATACTGCACTCCCGTAGAGATACGCCGAGACAAGGGTCGAACGGAAACCTTGTGAAAAAATCTGAAAAAAGTAGGTAAAATTTGAAAAAAACAGTTGCATTATTTTCAAAAAGGGTATAATATAATAGTGTAAGATTAAAAAACACAAAAGACCGTAGCGGTAGGTCATTCTTACCACCCTTATGGATCTGCGGTTTAGAAGAATGGAGGTTATCTTATGGAAAAGAAGTCCAATTGGGGCAAGATCTTGGCTTTCATCGGCGTTCTTGTTGCTCTCGGCGGTATCGTAGTTGCAGTTATCCACTTCTGGGATGACATTAAGGCAAAGTTCTCCCGCAACAAGTGCGATGTAGACGATCTGGAAGGCTTCGTAGATGACGAAATCGACACTCTCAAGGGTGTTGCCGAAGACGTACAGGACGATCTGGAAGACTTCGTAGAGTTCGAGGAACTCTAATTCTTAACTCAAACAACAGAATTGGCTCCCATTGCAGGTTTTGCAGTGGCAGCTTTTCTACATACCAATCGCCCTCCCGTTTATCGCAACCTTGGCGCGATAAACTGAAATTGACAGTTTCATCATCATGGGCGTTAGCCAAAAATTATAAATCTGAGCCCCGGGGCATATCACATCGTAGATATATTATTCCGCTTGATGGGAATGTAGCTATTCTTTTGTGGGGTCGGAGTGGTACTCCGGGATGATGTAGTCTTGCAGGGAGGATAGGTCAGCTTTGAGGTTCAGGAGCACGTAATAGTGGGTGGTAGTTACGGCATCGCCTCTGTCCAGGAACCGCAGAGCCACGGCTACATCCGGGGAAATATTCCGGATGGCATAGATTTCCCCTCTGAGATGTTCTTCACGGGGTTCGTGGGTCGGATTTGTGATCCAACCTGCAGTGACGGTGACATCGGTGATTTTGTCTCCGATCTGCTCTGCATCTATGACCTTGCCACTGCTGTATGCGTAGTAGGGCTCCGAATCCACGCGGTAAACATATCGGGAACCAAAGGCGGTTTCCTCTGTTATGTCTATAGGCTCTGTAGTTGGGGAATTTCTTGTCCACAGCCCCGGATACAGGGCGAAACATGCTACCGTAACTATTACGCATAAGGAAGCGGCTATGGCACCCCACTTGATCCATGGAGAGGGGTGGGTTTTTAGGGGTTCTCGGGCTTCTTGAATGTAGGAGTCCTTGATTTCTCCTATGGCTTCGTAAAGCTGTTCTTTTTTCATATGTTATACCCCCTTTTGATGAGATAGACTCGCAATTTTTTCCTGAGTCGGCTCAGAGTCATGACCAAATTGCTGTAGGACAGACCGGATTCCCGACCAATAACGTCCAAACTGTCGGTGTAGAAGTAACGGCGGACAAAAATTTGCCGTTTTCGGAGTGGTAGGGTTTCCAGAAATGCGTTGATATCTTCTGATAGGGATTTGCAGTCGTAGAGCTCCTGGGTAGGATCCTTTTCGGAAATACAGCCGGCGAGCTCCTCGAATACAAGGGACAATTCCCCACCGCCTCGTTTTTGTGCACATTGGTGTTTGTAGCGGTTAAAGGCTAAATTTCGGGTGATTTTACCCAAAAAAGCAGACAAAATATGGGGATTTTGGGGTGGGATAGTGTTCCATGTTTTCAGATAAGTATCATTGACACATTCCTCGGCATCCTCTGCGGTACCCAGAATGTTTTTTGCGATGGCGGTGCAGTAGTTTCCGTACTTGGTCGCAGTGGCACCAATGGCTTCTTCGTTCCGATCAAAATACAGACGGATGATGTAACTGTCTTCCATAGCATCGTCTCCTTTCACCTATCAAGACAACTTTTTTGCGGAAAGATAACGGTTTTTTGTAAAAAATTTCCCCTTTGAAACAGTTCAAAGGGGAAAAGAACGGGAACAAACACTGTGGTGTTCTATGGGTCAAACGGTAGGGATGGGGCTTACAGGAACTGCATAATGATTCCCAAAATCAGCAAGTGGAGGGGATAGAAGAGATAATTAAAATATTGCCACGCCTTGCTGTGATATCCTTGATTCCCTCTATAGAGCCATATGGGCAGGAGGGCAAAGAGGGCGAAGCCCTGTCGTACAATAAAATGGGTCTGTCCAAACACCTGCACCTCATAAGAATATCCGCCCAGCATTTCCAGGTTGATATACCACAGACACAGGGCTTGGCCGATATAGCTCCACCATTTTCTGTTACGGAAGAAATAAAAGGTCAGTATCATCAAAATACCTGCGTGATAATAATCCACAAAGGTAACGAGTCCCAGAACATATCCCAGACAAACCGAAAGGATTCCTACAAGGATCCGCAGCCAATAGGCACGGGAACGGAGCTTCTCATTCCAGTGGATCAGTCCTATGGCGATGAGAAAACTCCACAGTACATTCTGGTGTACAGGGTAGAACAGACGTCCCCCCAATGCCAGATTGAAGGGGATCTCGGAAATGACCGCAAAGAGTAGGAGGCGGAGGACGTATTTTTTCAGATTACGGGTATGGAAATAGCCCTCTACCAGTAAGAATGCGTAAATAGGGAAAGCCAACCGCCCGACACAGGTCATCCAGTCATTGCCGGACAAAACGGTGCCCCACAGATGGTCAAGGAGCATAAAGACCATGGCCATAGCATGCAAAGCAAAGGATGTGGTTTCCAATTTAAATCGTCGTTCTTTCATTGA
This sequence comes from Faecousia sp., assembly GCA_045660585.1. Lineage (GTDB taxonomy): Bacteria > Bacillota > Clostridia > Oscillospirales > Oscillospiraceae > JAZOXB01. The sequence continues at coordinate 4,600 of JAZREB010000019.1, forward strand.
CATTCCTCCGTTTCTGTTCCAACATTGGGTCAGCTATATACAATGTAGGTTGTGGATATTTTCTATTAGTATACGATGTTTTAAAGGACATTTCAATCCCAATTTGGAATTCAGAGTACTAATCGTAACACGATCTCTTCTCCGTTCATTTCGCCGGTTTCCACGAAGCCATACCGATGATAGAGGGAGAGGGCAGGCAAATTGGATTCCTTGGTAGAGAGCAGAATGTGATCTGCTCCATGGTTCTTAAAGTAATCGATGATCGTCTCTAAGGCGGCGGAACCGTATCCCTTCCCTTGGTGATCCTTGTGGATCATAAAACGCCATAACCAATATCTGTCCTGTGGGTCTTCGGAAGTAAGCTCAAAAGCAAACATGGCAAATCCTACAACTTTTCCCTCTCCATAGATCGCAAAGGGACGTGCAATGTCCCGGTATTCGACTTTGTCGGCAGTTTCCAGAGAGACTTTGTTCGGCGCAATGTATTGTTTTTGGCTGTCTGATACTTCCAACGATATAACGGCATCTTGATTGGTAGCATCGATGGGCTGTAATTGGAGTGTCATTGTTTTCCTCCCTTAAATGGGGATTTATATGTTGTTACGGAAGGCTGTCATGCCATTTTCTCCTTTTGAGGCACCGTCAATCAAGGTAGTATGTACCATGACGGAGGGAGGGTGGATGATTCAAAAAATGCCCTTATTATATTTCATCTGTACGGCGATGATCCATGTAATTCCGATCAATAAGCCGATAAGCAGCACCGCCACAGCAATGATCGCAATGGTATCCGAATTGCCCAACAGACCGACTATACCACTGAGCAACAATGATGCCGAAATAACCAGCATAGCCTTCCCGAAGGCTTTTCCGTATTTGGCTTTGTCGGCTACCTTGGTTTGATGATAATCGTGGATCAGGTTTGTTTTTCCCCGATATATCCCAATACTAAGGATCACTGTGGGAATGGCTACTAACAACATAATGACGGAATACAGTACCATAGGAGCACCTCCTCTGATTTCGGTTTACGATAGGATCGAGTTGATTTCAACATAATATGAATCCTGCTCCGAGAGCACACCCTTCCTCATCCTCAACCGGAATGAGCAAATCCAAGTTAGATTTCTCGTAGTCATCACCTGTAGCAACGGAGCCGAATATACCGATAAGAGCAAAGGCCCGGGGGTACACCTTGTTGGCTTTGTCGATTACGGCATCAATGATTTTCGGATTCGCAATATCCATAAGGTCACGCCGTTACTATCCGACGGTTTTCCTACTCATCGGTTATAGTGTATCAAATAATCAATTTGATGTCAATACGCTTAGAAAGCAGGAGAGAATCGAAACTGTCATTTAGATTATTTGCAAAGATGTAGCAGACGATCATAGGAAAGCACCGGGGTCTACACGTTGCGAAGAAAGAGTCGGCAAAAAGCCCATAAAGATCGTGGAAATATTGAAAAACGAAAGAATTTATGTTATAATATAGTCGGCTCGAGAAAACTAAAAAATGTAGGAGATAAATTATGAAATACGATTTTATTTATGACAGTAGCAAGATGTCAGGCGAAAAAAATTACGAATTCAAGGAAGAACATCGGGATTCTCCCATATATTCCGTGTATATTTTATTTGAAAAAGAAGGTGTGTGCCTGCAAGCCGACGAGGCCGGTAATGCCATTTTCTCCGATATGAACGGCACCGAACTATACAGGGACAAGGCCGATGGGCAAGGACGCTGTTTTTTTGAAATCTATTGCGGAGTCAGAGCCGGCCTTATTTCCGTGAGATTCCCCATCCAAGAAGTGGTAGACCATTACCCCAATTGCGACGGAGAATATGATAGATACAGTTATATCACCAAGGACAATGTGGTGATCGACTACAAACTGTAAATATTATAGAGCAACAAAATCTCCATTGTCGCTCTGCATTCGGGAATCATCATGCCGCAAAAAGACTGCCATCGCTGAAAAATTCACAAACTTGTGATATAATAAGAAAAAACGAGGTGCTATTTTTATGAAAACACACGGTGTAAAGCGCGAATGGTCTCACCCGATTTTCTGTATGAAAAAGCATTATTGCCCCTATTGTAACGAAAAGTTAGAAAAGACCAAAACGGAGACTGTGGTTAATTCTAAATCTGAAGAAGCAAAAAACTATGATTTTTCAAATGGTGATGGTTTTTTAGTTGGAAATATAAAGTTTATTCAAACTGTTTTTCGTTGCAACAAATGTGATAAGACCTACACTATAAAAGAGGTTAAAGAAAACGATATTGCCATCAACCGATGGAAATAAGAATGCGGCACAGGGAACGTGTGTTATACTGCAATCCGATCGATAGACTTGAATTCGATGAGGGGAAATAATGGTTGTTGAAACAGAACGTTTACTCTTAAGAGAAATGACAGAAGAGGATTTTCCTGCACTTTATAAAGTGTTGGCAGATTCCAACATAATGAAACATTATCCCTATGTATTTGATGAAAACAGAGTAAGAAACTGGATTTTGAGAAATATTGAAAGATATAGGGTGTTTGGTTTTGGCTTATGGGCTGTATGCTTGAAAGAGACGGGTGAAATGATAGGTGATTGCGGCTTGACAATGCAGCTTATCAACGGTGAAATAAAACCCGAAATCGGGTACCACATAAGAGGCGATAAGCAAGGGCAAGGATATGCAAAGGAGTCGGCGATTGCGGTCAGGGATTGGATATTTCATAACACACCGTTTAATGTTGTTTATTCCTATATGAAACACACAAATGAGCCGTCGTGCAAAACTGCTATTTCTTATGGATGCAAACAGGTGGACGAGTATATGGATGATATGAATGAAATCACAAAGGTTTTTGCAATAACGAGAGAAGAATGGATCAACCGATAAATCCCAATTTATGAAGAAATATATTGCAAACATCATTACAGGAAGTAGAATTGCATT
>JAZREB010000020.1:0-3252 GCA_045660585.1 Faecousia sp.
CACACCGACATACGCGTAGCGTATATCATCTGCGACGCAGATATCATACCCATAGGGTATATCATCCGTTCTGTAAGGAACGGATATCATTCGCTCCAAGGGAGCGATAAACTGAAATTGTCAATTCTATCACTATAGGCATTCGCCCATTATTTGAATCCGTGGCGCAGCCACACCGACATGCGAGTAGCGTATAACATCCGCGGAGCAGATATCATTCGCTCTAACAGAGCGATAAGCTGTGATTTTTCGTTGGGTGAAAAAAGAGCCCGGGGACTATTCCTCGGGCTCTTTGCATGGTGGTTAGCAGGATTCGATCATGGCTTTCAGTGCAGAGACGGTCTGCTCCAAGGGCAGGGACGGAGTCCCTTGTTCCGGAAGCCATGGAACATGTATGAAACCCACTCGGGTGTGGGTGCCGTTGTATCGGTGAAGCAAGGTATAGAGTACATCGTTACATACAAAAGCCCCTGCACTGTTGGACACCGTTGACGGGAGACCCTGTTCTGCTGCACGGTGAGCCATTTTCAGCACATCCACCGTTGCAAAATAAGCCGCAGGACCTTCCTGCAGGACGAATTCTCCCACAGGCTGATTGCCACTGTTGTCCGGGATCTTGGCATCCCGAATATTCACGGCGATCCGTTCCGGAGTCACGGCACTACGCCCTCCGGCTTGTCCGATACACAGGATCAGATCCGGCTCCACCTCAGAGGCCTTTTCCAAAACGGTCTGCGCCCCCAACCCAAAAACCGTCGGGATCTGCAATTTATGTAAGGTATAAGCCCCGATTTTCTCCGGGAGTCGCTTCACCGCTTCCCAAGCGGGATTGATACTCTGACCCCCAAAGGGATCAAAACCGGTAATCAGAAGTTTTTTTGACATAAGCAACCTTCCTTTCCTGTCACGGTAGAGAATCGTCCTTATCCTGCTCACAGGACCGCAGGGAAGCGATCTGCAATGGAGAGTAGTATCACAAATACTGCAAAAACCATGAGAGGCCCCAGAGATATCAGGAGTGATAAGAGACTATAGCCCTTTTTCTTAAAAATCACTGCCAAAGGTATTGCCACTAAAGAAAATAAAGCGTTCCCCATAGTAACCCATGATGCAATCTGATACAAGCTAATATAAACAGGATTCGTTGCATCTATAGTGCCCTCAGAAACCATCCCTAACAAAAAAGAACATATTGCAAAGATCAAATAGTAGAAGATTCCTAAAACAACGTTTGTCACTCGGGTAACTTTATCGATCCTCGGATTCCGGCTCATGATGCACTCACTCCTTACAGGATTTTATACTATAACAATAGTTTGTTTCTCAGTATCATTGTACATAGCCTTTTCCGATCTGTCAACAGGTCATTGCCGTATCAAAAGAAAATGAAGTCATATCCCGGGACATGGGTTTATAATATTGACCTCTTTGGAGAATTTGTATATAATGATATCAAATAACAGAGAGGATGGTGCGACTATGATTCTTGTAACCGGAGCGAGTGGGTTTGTGGGACAAACGCTGATAAAGATGTGCGAGAATGTCATAGCTTGTCCTTCCCTGAGAGGGACAACAGAGCGCGATGTGATCCGTTTGGTGGAGGAATCAGGGGCAGATGCCATTGTGCATACAGCGGCGATTTCCGATATTGGAGCCTGCCAAGCCGATCCCGACGGTTCTTATGAAGCCAATGTGCAACTCCCCATCTATTTGGCAAAGGCGGCGGGGCAGCGCAAACTCGTCTGCTTCAGTTCCGATCAGGTGTACGGAGGAATGGACGAGGACGGTCCCTATACAGAAGACCGCGCAAACCCCAACAACCTCTACGCCGAGCACAAACTACTGATGGAGCAACGGGTATCGGAACTGTGCCCGGAGGCGGTCATGCTACGTGCCGAGTGGATGTATGGCTATTATCTGAAAAAACCGAATTATTTTATGAATATCCTCTGCGCCGAGGATTCCGTCACCTTCTCCTCCAAGCAGTACCGCGGTATCACCTATGTCAAAGAAGTAGCGCAAAATATGGATGCGGTATTGTGCCTGCCGGGAGGTGTGTATAACTTCGGTAGCGAGACAGCGAAATCTATGTATGAGATCACCGAGGAATTTTTGTCCCTGATCGGCAAGAATATTCCCTTGGTGGATACCTCTCCCCGGCATAATCTGTGGATGAATTGCGAAAAAGCACGAAAATTCGGTGTGACCTTCCAAAGTGTCGAATCCGCCCTCCGCACCTGCGCCCAAGACCACGGCCTGATCCCCGTCTGATACAACACAAGGGCCGGAGATGTGTGTGAAAGCTAAACACACCTCTCCGGACCTTGTATTATGTGTTACGTGGTCTGTGTCCTGTTGCCCTGTGTTATTGATTTTTATGAGGGTTCACGCAAACCGTCCCCTGTCTTGGTAAAACACAGCTTGCCGTTGCATATCATCAATGGGTCGCATTGTATATCACCAACACAAAGTGTTGTATCTCATCAAGTCGCAGGAGTATGCACCTTCGGCGATGATATACACGCTAAAGGGTGATGATATACCAAGCCTGCGGCTTGGATAAAAAAAGAACGACTAAAAGGTGCGTAAAGCGGGGTAAGAACGACCAAAAGTACACCACTTGTTTCGATCGATTGCTTTGAAATGGATTATCTTTTCTTGTAAATTACAAGTTCGGGGTTTTCGCCGTTTTCCTCATACGAGCATATAAGAAGAAAGTCCATATTTGCAGCAATACCGAAGCATATGCCGAAATCGCTTTCAAGCTGACTACCGAGATATGTCTGCTTATCGTCAAGGAATTTTACTATTTCCCCATTCGGAAGGGTGTATTCCATATTGATAAACTCTCCCGGCAGCACGTTTAACTTTTCTACCTTGGGCAAACCTTCGATATTTAAAAGTGTGTTGAGTTCGTCGATTAATTGGCGCTTGAATTCTTCCAGCTTTTCTTTTCCGCCTATTTCAGCATATCGTCTCCAAATATCAAGGGTGTATTCGCCATCAGCATAACACCATTGACAATATTCCTCATTGAAATTGCCGTCAGTTTCACGGCTGATATTACAATCCTCAATAGGCATTCCGCAACACTGGCAGACGAGTTCTCTCGGAGAGCCGAGGAGAGTGTTGATCGACACGTCAAACAATTTTGAAAGGAGTTTTAGAGTATCTATGTTCGGTATCGTTTCGCCTGTTTCCCATCGAGAAACCGCCTGACGAGTAACAAACACCTTTTCTGCAAGTTCTTCT
>JAZREB010000021.1:0-10258 GCA_045660585.1 Faecousia sp.
AAAGAGGATACCATTGGTCAGTTTCAGAAAAATCAGGATTTATTCTACACCGCTGTGGAGGAACTGAATACCCTCCGGCAGAACCATTCTCCCCACAGTATTTCATTATCTGCCTCCGGCACAGGTGTTCTCTGTGAAATCTATTATCTATCCGAGGACGGGTATCACTTAGACTCTACAGAATCTAAGTTGGAAAGCGAGGTTCTGTCCCTGTTGCTCCGCCAAACTACAAAATCCGGGATCTATATGAACGAGGACGGTATTGACTTCCAATTCGATGGTGCAGGCTTCGGACCCAATACGGCATACTGTGGCATTTTCTATTCACAGGAAAATTCATTGACAGCACTTCCCTTCTATGATTCTGAGTATACATATACAGAAAAAGTGCAAGACTGTTTCTTCTACTACCGGACGGAGTATTAGTCACGGTTCCTTGTTTATAAGTAGGCATGATATAAAAACAGGACAGATACTGCACTTCTTGCAATATCTGTCCTATTTTTTATTCTTGAGTCGTATTTACAGCATTTATAAAAGTCTCTGCATCGGAGAACAGATGAGAGTACCGAACTAACTGCTCCTGTGGCAGATCCCACCAACGAATGGATAGTAACTTCTCTACGATTTCCGGAGAAAAGCGTTTGCGGATCTCCTTTGCAGGAATACCGCCTACCACAGTATAAGGGGGAACATCCTTAGTAACTACCGCCCCGGCGGCAATCACAGCACCATCGCCAACGGTAATTCCCTCTAACAGAGTTACTCCATGACCGATCCAGACATCATTTCCAACAACTACCGGTGTTTTCGTCTCGGGATCTGCATAGGAAAATTCCTCAAAACGGGGAGTACTGCAATAGGATAGACCAACACAGTTACCTGTGCTGTAAAAGGCAGAATGGGTGGATACAAAGTCCCGTGTAGGGTGTCGACCCTTAACCACGGAAACCTTGGGCCCTACAGACACGTACTTTCCGATCCGTCCTTCGAAGATGCAATCGTTGGAAAGATAAGAGCCATAGCCCATGAAACCTGTGAACACTGTTCCGCGTCCCACATAGTTATGTCCCTCAAATCGGGCAGAGGCAGACAAATTGCAACCCTTGTCCAAAACAACATGTTTTCCCCTATGCCTTAGTTTTTGATACCAACGCTTTAAACATTTTTTCATAACTTGCTCTTTGCCTCTCTGTTTCTTAGTCTCTATCCCGCACCGCTTCTGCAGGGGGATGACTCAACTGAGAGGGGTTACGACAAATCTTATGGAAATACTTTAGAACTGTGGCATAATAGAACCCATCTACGGTTCTCTCGTCGGTGTTCATGGAGATATCCACATAACGGCGAACCACTGCCTCCCCGTCACTGTTCAGTTCGATCTTCCGATATTTACGACCAAAGGCAAGGAACACGGGCAAATTGCCGAAATTATACAAATGATGGGTCACAGGGGGAATGCCCAGGGAGCCCATAGAGGTAAAGATCACACTGCCATGGAAAGGACTCATATCCAGGAGGAATTTGGGGAGTTTCCCGAAATAGTCCAGTAGCTTCAGGAGCCATACTACAAATTTCAGCAGTAACCGGGGAAGACAGGTAAGAAGACCGATGAGATTGTCCAGAGAGCTCTCGTCCCCCTCTTTGACCTTCTCAATTGCGGCATTTAGCTTATGATAGACATCATCTGCGGTATCATGGACATTCAGACAGAGCTTAATAGAGGTATCCGGGGCATCTGTAGTCATATCCCGTTTGACGACCATGGTGAACATGATATCCTCGTCACGCTGATGGACTCTCTGCCCGGAGAAGAAACGATTGAGCCCGGGATACTTAGCTACACAGCGGACATAGGCCGCAAGGAATACATGCATGAGGCCAAAGCCCTTAAGTCCTTCTTCTCTCTTTTTGTGGATGTAACGCTCCACGGCAGAAATCTCGACAGTGTCCTGAATACTGTTGCAGGCATCGTTCCGATCCGGCATAAAATAGCCGGACAGCACAGAGATTCCTTCAAGGGTACGAACACGACGACCATCGGGGCGGTCTCCCCAGCATTTATGATATTTGCCGTCGTTAAATGCTCGGATGGCAAGAGTAATCACAAATACAGAAGCCACCAACAGCACATTGGACAGTTTATCCGTAAAGACCGCATAGTTAAGGGGGAACATATCGTAAGTCAGAATCGCAACCGGAACTGCCGCAACCAGAGGAAGGAATGTAGCCTTCTTCACGCCACCTGTAAGAGCCAAACGGAACACAATATACACACCCAAATACAGCGCCCAACACAGGGCAACATAGCGCTTATAGGCAAAGAGGGAGTATCCATTATGCAATGAGGCCCCGATTTCCGGATCAGCCAATAAACGGAAATGCCAATCTAAGGCGATAGCACCAAAATAGACACAAGTCCAAAAAATGGGTTTAGTGGCACGATAGAATTCCTTTGGCCCACGAACCAATACAATAAAGGCAAATCCCAGACCTACCCATATAGGCAAAATCCGCAGGAAAAACAGGTCAACAGCACTCAGCTCTCCTGCTACCTGACACAGCCCCGGGATCTGCAGACCGGCGGCGGCAACTGCCATAACAGCAGAGACCCAAACCAAAGGGTTCTTCCGGCTGACATAATATCTCGTTGCGTTCATAAAAATTCCCTCCTGTTTATTGCAAATGGAGTTCCTTGGTCATAGCGCTGATATGAGAGACATATTCCTCATCCACACTGGCGTGGAGAGACAGATTTCCGGCAGCCTTTTTCCGACTACCGGTGAAGATACCCTTGCACCAACGGCAGATCCATGCAATAGGCAGGAGTACAGGGCATTTCATCATGCGAGGATACAGCCGTCGCATAACCGTAACAGAGGGGAAAATGTAGAAAAGGATCCTCTGCCGTCTGACTTTATTGGCTTGTTCAGGCTCCTTCACAGTCATGGCGCTGGTAATACGGCTGTCCCCGTAAATACCGGCTTCCATAATATAGTCGGTCAGCTTTTGATCCATTTCGCTAAGCTCTCCCGTTTCAAACCATGCCTTAGTCAGAGCTAAGAGGCGCTGTTCAAACCCGTAGAGTCCGATGTCCTTCAGAAGCTGTTCTGCCTTGCTACGGTCAAAATTCTCAGGCGCGCGCTGATTGTACAAATATAGATCGATCACAGGACGAACACCGCTACCGTATCGGCTGAAATGCTTAGCCATGTGGGCGATCATATATACATAGAAGAACTCCTCTGTAAAGAGTCGCTCACAGCTACCCTCTTTCACAGGAACGGTATGCTCCCATACGTTGTTAAAGAATCCATGATACTCCAGTTGGTCATCAAATAGATATCGGTGCATCTCGAATTCCACGGGCTTAGAGAGGTAATTGATGGTAGTACCTGCATCTACTTCAAATTCGTAGCCAAAGGATAGCATCCGTTCATGGATCCGTTCTTCATTTCCTTGGAACAGGATGTCGATATCACAACTGGTACGCAACATGGGATCGGGATAATACCGGCGCATACGACTACCCTTCAGAAGAACGTAGGGTATGTTTTCCTCTTCCAACATAGCCTTTACCCGTTCTCTTTCCCGTTGTTGGTGCTGATACTGGTACCGTTCCTGGGTTTCCTTTTTATGGAAATGTTCAATAAATCTGGGTTCCGGCAGGGTTCCGGATTTCTGCAACCCGGACCAGAACAAACCGGTCACGGATTGGAACTTGCACATTCTGCATACAAGCACCCAATCAACCTCCGACTCCGGCAATACAGCCCGATCGAAGAGTGCACGGTTCACGTTATTCAGGATCAGATAGGGAATACTAAGATCCATAGGACAGAAACTCCTTAAGATTTTCTCCATACCATGCGGTCAATGATGCCGGTATAGGATTGAATAAACTTAACGACCTTGTTCGATACGTTCAGATCTACGTAGTCGGGGGTGGGGATGCCGTAATCCCCTGCTTCATTCATAGCAACTGCGGTTTCTACCGCTTGCAGAACCTGCTCCGTTGTAATACCGGCAATGATAAAGTTTCCCTTATCCATAGCCTCGGGGCGCTCCGTACTGGTGCGAACACAGATGGCCGGGAAGGGCTTGCCTACACTGAGGAAGAAGCTGGATTCTTCCGGAAGAGTGCCACTGTCGGAAACCACCGCAAATGCATTCATCTGCAAATTGTTATAATCATGGAAGCCCAAGGGCTTATTCTGCCGTACACGGGGATCGAATACAAAGCCACGCTTTTCGATGTACTTTGCACTGCGGGGATGGCAGGAATAGAGAATGGGCATATCATACTTCTCCGCCAGAGCATTGACAGCATTCATCAGGGAGAAGAAATTGGCTTCTGTATCGATATTCTCCTCGCGATGGGCAGAAAGAAGGATGTACTTCCCCTTTTCCAATCCCAGACGGCTGAGGATATCGGATGCCTCGATCTGAGGCAGGTTATCCGTCAAGACCTCTGCCATGGGAGAACCGGTAACATAAGTACGTTCCTTGGCGGTTCCCTCCCAATTGAGATAACGACGAGCATGCTCGGAATAGCACAAATTCACATCGGAAATATGGTCTACGATACGGCGATTGGTTTCCTCTGGCAGGCATTCGTCGAAGCAACGATTGCCGGCTTCCATGTGGAAAATGGGGATGTGGAGGCGCTTCGCCGCAATGGCAGAAAGACAAGAATTGGTATCCCCCAAAATCAAAAGAGCATCTGGTTTGCGCTCTACCATGAGACTGTAGGACTTGGCAATAATATTGCCGATGGTCTCGCCCAGATCCTTTCCCACTGCATTCAAATAGGCATCGGGAGCACGGAGCCCCAAATCATCAAAGAAAACCTGATTGAGCTCGTAGTCATAGTTCTGTCCTGTATGGACAAGGATCTGATCGAAATATTTATCGCACTTTTTGATCACAGCAGACAGGCGGATGATCTCCGGACGTGTGCCTACAATGGTCATCAGCTTCAATTTGCTCATATTATACCTCCAGGAAATAGGTATCGGGCTTGGTAGGGTCAAAACATTCGCTGGCCCACATAAAGGTTACCAGATCCGTATCGCCCAAATTCTCAATATTATGGGTATAGCCCGTAGGGATATCCACAATCTCTAACTTTTCTCCGCTGACGAAGTATTCCCGTACTTCCCCACCCAGAGCATGGCGGAAACGGATCACGCCGGTACCGCTGACCACCAGGAACTTTTCGTTCTTGCTGTGGTGCCAGTGATTTCCCTTAGTAATACCGGGTTTGGAAATATTCACACTGAACTGTCCCCGTTCTGCGGTACGGATGATCTCTGTAAAGCTACCACGGGCATCGATGTTCATTTTCAAGGGATAGGAAAACGCATCTTCCGGGAGATAGGACAGATAGGTTGCATAGAGCTTGGCCTCTAAGGGATCCCCTACCTTGGCGACGGAGCGGTTATCCCGAGAATTGCGGAAGGAAGTAATGGTATCTGCAAGAGCTCCCAAAGTGATCTTATGCTCTACGGGAACAACGCAGAATTCTCCCTGCCGATGTTCTGCGCCCTTAAGGGCCTCTAACAGTTCGGAAACCAAGTCGTCTACATACACCAAACAGAGCTCTACCGTAGGATCGTTGACCTGAATGGGCAGACCATTGGCAATGTTATGACAGAAGGTGGCAGTTACGGAATTATAGTTGGGGCGGCACCACTTGCCAAAAAGGTTAGGCAAGCGATAGATCATAACCTTCGCCCCGGTACGCTCACCGTATTTCCGCAGAAGTTCCTCCCCTGCCAGCTTGCTCTTTCCGTAGGGATTATCCAGAGCAGCCTGAATGGAAGAACTGATCATGATGGGGCAGGTATTTCCCGCAGTCTCCAGTGCTTCCAGAAGGGTGCTCGTAAATCCGAAATTCCCCTCCATAAACTCAGAGGTATCCTTAGGACGGTTGACGCCAGCCAGATGGTACACGAAATCGCAATCCTTGCACCACAACGGCAGGAGAGCGGGATCGGTATCTAAATCATATTCATAAAGAGTAATATTCGGTTCAATGCCACGGGTCTTATCACATCCGTTGGCAATATTCTGCAGGGTCAGACAAAGATTCTTACCTACAAATCCCTTTGCACCGGTAACTAATATCTTCATACTCTCTTCTCCCAAGCGGCCAGCTCGTCCCGAATATACTGCAGGCTCAAAAGCTTTTCCTTCACCTGCTCTACGGTAAGAAGCTGTGTATTGTCGGAATTGAATTCTGTTAAGGGGTTGCGGTTTACATCCCCAACATGGAAATATTTGTCATAATTTAACCCACGATTGTCACAGGGAACCCGATAGAAGTCCCCCAGATCCAGCGCATTGGCACATTCTTCGTTGGTAAGTAAGGTCTCATACATTTTCTCACCATGGCGGATACCGATCACACGGGTCTCGGTGTCTACACCGAACAGTTCCTTTACAGCCTGTGCAAGAACACCGATGGTGCATGCGGGAGCCTTCTGTACCAAAATATCACCGGAAACACCGTTTTCAAAGGCGAAGAGTACAAGATCCACAGCCTCATCCAGACTCATAATGAAACGGGTCATTTTAGGCTCGGTAATGGTAATGGGCTTGGCCTCCTTGATCTGTTCGATCCACACGGGGATCACAGATCCACGGGAGCACATGACATTGCCGTATCGCGTACAGCAGATCTTGGTCTTCTCGGGAGAGACGGTGCGGGATTTTGCCACAACGACCTTCTCCATCATGGCCTTGCTGGTACCCATGGCATTGACGGGATAAGCGGCCTTATCCGTAGACAGACAGATCACAGCCTTAACCCCGGCATCGATCGCCGCAGTCAAGACATTATCCGTACCGAAAACGTTGGTCCTTACCGCCTCTAAGGGGAAGAATTCACAGGAAGGCACCTGCTTCAGAGCGGCGGCGTGGAAAATATAATCTACACCATGAATAGCGTTGCGAACAGAGGACAGATCTCTCACATCTCCGATGAAGAACTTGATCTTCTCACTGACTTCCGGCATCTTGGCCTGGAATTCATGGCGCATATCATCCTGCTTTTTCTCATCTCGGGAGAAAATACGGATCTCCCCGATATCCGTCTGCAGGAATCGATTTAAAACTGCATTGCCAAAGGAACCGGTTCCCCCGGTGATCAGCAGGGTTTTTCCTTCAAAAACAGACATAATTCCCTTCTCCTTATAGCTTATAGTTTGTAGGTATCTAAATTATTCAGAACATTTCTGGTATCGAAAATGCACTTTCCTACAAGGGCATCCTCATGGGCACGAATGTGGCTGTGTCCCACCATCAGTACCAGAATGTCCGTATGCTCCAAAAATGCCTCAAAATCGGTGTACTGGCCCTTTACCAGAGTCTTTTCCACCATGGGATCGTAGACGCCAAAAGCAACCGGGTGGCGGGAAAGAAGCTGCAGTGTGGGAGACTCTCGCACGTCGTCTACATCCTCTTTATAGGTTAGGCCGTAAAGTCCTACACGGGAGAAATCCGTGATCCCCTTATCTTCCATGATCTTGCAGATCCGTTTGAAGATAAAGTCCGGCATCTCCTCGTTGATGGCCATAGACTTAGCAATCAGGTGGGTATGTTCGGGATAGTCACCCACTAAGAACCAGGGATCAACAGGAATACAGTGACCACCGACACCGGGGCCGGGAGCAAGAATATTTACACGGGGGTGCATATTGCAGATCCGACGGATCTCGCTGACATCCATTTTTTCATAATAGCACAGCTTTGCTAATTCGTTGGCAAAGGCAATGTTTACGGCGCGGTAGGTATTCTCAATGACCTTAGTCATTTCGGCAGTTTTGATATCCGTAACAACGATCTCGCCCTTGCAGAAGGAGCTGTAGATCTTTCGGATCTTCTCTCCTATCTCCGGGGAATCCGCACCGATGGTACGGGAATTGTGCTCCAGTTCGTAGAGCATGTTGCCGGGGATGATCCGTTCGGGAGCGTGAACCAAATGAACCTTCTTGCCCTCACATAAGGGTCTGACGAAGCGGTCAATGGTGCCGGGAGATACGGTAGATTCTACCACAATGACAGCATTCTCCGGACAAAGGGTCAAGATCTTCTCCACAGCGGAAACTACGTAGCAGGGATCGATCTTCTTGCTCTCTGCATCATAGGGAGTGGGAACAGAAACGATATACACATCCGTAGACTGGTAGTCCGTAGAAAAACGGATCTCGGAGGCAACAGCTTGCGCAAACAGATCATCCAAGCCATCCTCACTGAAAGTGGTATGTCCCCCATTGAGTGTCTCAACCAATGAGGCATTATAATCCGTACCTACGACCTGTACCCCGTGGGATGCCAGCATCAATGCCGTAGGCAATCCAATATATCCCAAACCAATTACATTTACCAACGCCAAGGTTCTCTCTCCTATCTGTTCAAGCAGTTTTCCAATGCTGCTCTGAAATTTTCATAAGTGGAGCTCTCCTCCTGTACCTTTTGGGCAACGGAGAAGGTGTTTCCTTCTAAAAGCTCATCGATGCCGAAGCATATCTCTTTCCACATTTTTCTATCAACGGTGAATCCCAATTTGTTCAGCACTTTATGGCAGAAGGTTCTCTTACAGCCCAGTGCTTCCCATCTTCTGTGGGACAATTCCATTCGTCCCAGAACGTCTGCGATCTTGGTAGTATACTCCATAGAGAAAGCAGATGCAGACTCTGCCGCAAATACAGGAGTATCGTTTACCAGAGACAACAGTGTTCCATGGAAAAAGTGGGTCACCGTTGCCGTAAATAGAGAGAACACTCTCCCCCACTCAAAAGGTGTCAGATCGTGGAGATATACATCTGCCCAGGCATTTTCACGGTAGAGGGCAACAAGCTGCACACGATCCCCGAAATGGGACTTCAGTTCCCTACCAATATTGTTCGTAGATCCCATAATGCCAATGAGAGGCTTACTAAAATCCACTCCGGCCTTTTCCATCTTTTTCTTAAGGGCATCCATATCACAGGGCAAGGAAGTCGGATCCAATAAGATGGTAGGATCACAGGTATGTACAGGGCAAAGAGACGAATCTGCATAGGTCACAAGCTGTTCCGTAGTAACATCTCGTACACCCAGGAAGGAGTACTCCCCGAATGCCTCTTGAATATAGGTTCTCTGCTCCTGTGACATATCTCGGAATCTCTGCCCGTGACAGGAGGCGGCATAGCTCAGCTTTATGCCCTTATAATCCTTTAAAAAATAGGGATTGGGAAATCCACGGATATTCCAGTTCCACACAGCATCGCTACCGACAACCACCACATCATATGTATCGTTCATCCACTGTACCAGCTCCTCTTCTTCCCCCGCGAAGGACCGAGAGGACAAAGGCAGTGTCTTCCATACACTTTGAAAAGCCTTTTTTCTATCCTCAAGTTTTTCCCGAAGAGCAGGTTGTGCATTGCGGATCTCTGTATCATACATTTTCTCAATGGCAGAAGAAGTGTAATCGATCACCTCTACCTCATGGTCAGGAAAATCCTGTCCGATGCGCTTGCTTAAGCTATAGCATTGTAAAAATGCACCGTAATTGATACTGCGGTGGAATGTAAGAATTCCGATTCTCATTGGTATTATCCTTTCTGTTTCAAAAAGGGAATGGCCATTTTTTCTGATTTATTTAAACCAAAAGCCAAAAGCCCGGCTCCGTAGATCACAATAAAAACAGCAACCTTGACCATAAACACTACCCAATTCCCCTCTAAGAAGAAGTTCAGTACCAGACAAGAGACAGCCGCTATTACAAGGCAGGGTGTGATCCCTCGGAAAATATTAAAATATATGCGAAGCATGTCAAACTTCAATTTCTTGTGGTAATAGATGTTCATTGCGATCACACTGCCAACCAGCGTGCTTGCGGCAGTACCGGCTGCCGCTGCCCAGTAGCCCCAAATCCGAGTGCCGATAACAGTGAGCGCAAAGTTCAGTACCACAGAGCAGGCTAAACAAGCAGTTCGGAATCCCAAAGAATTTCTGGCTTTCAGGATTGTGAGACATGTATTGGAAATCAGAGGCAGGGTCACAGGAATGATAAGGATCAAACACAATCCCCAGCAGTCCCCGGCGGCCTGTCCTAATTTTCCGCCTAACCACAAATAGAAGAACTCTCGACCGCATACCAGCAGACCAAAAAGAGCCCCTCCCAAAAAAATCCACTGAGCTCTCCCGTATTTTACGACAAGGTCGCTCAAGTCTCGGGGATCCGCACCATCCACCATTTTCTTGGTGA
>JAZREB010000022.1:0-3941 GCA_045660585.1 Faecousia sp.
TGGTCGGCCTGAATGCCGATTGCTTTAAGCCTGAGGATACTGCCACTTATGAAACTTTAGACGAATTGGAAGCACTACTGGAAACGGCTGGTGGCACCTGTGAGGCAAAGGTTTTGCAGAATAGAAAGACACCGGATCCCCATAGTTTTATCGGCGAGGGCAAGGCACAGGAGGTCTGTGAGTTATTAGAGACTACAGGGGCCAATATGGTGATTTTCGATAATGAACTGTCGCCCTCTCAGATCCGTGCCTTAGAAGAAATTACCGGCGTAACGGTATTGGATCGCAGTGCTTTGATTTTAGATATATTTGCACAGCGTGCAAGGACCGCAGAAGGTCGCTTGCAGGTTGAGCTTGCACAGTACAAGTATGTGCTGCCCCGTCTGTCCGGTATGGGTAAATCCATGTCCCGTCTCGGTGGCGGTATCGGCACCAGAGGCCCCGGTGAAACCAAGTTGGAAACAGACCGTCGACATATCCGTGAGCGCATTAACCGCTTACAGGAAGAATTGGAGGCAGTGCGGAAGGTTCGTGGGGTTCAGCGAGAACGGAGACAGAAGAACGCTATTCCTGTGGTGGCTCTTGTTGGTTACACCAATACAGGAAAGTCGACTCTCCTGAATCTTCTGACGCAGGCAGGTATCCCTGCAAATAATCGGCTGTTTGACACTTTGGATACGACGACTCGCAGACTTCATATTTCTGATCATCTGGAGGTTCTGCTTTCCGACACTGTTGGATTTATTGCTAAACTTCCTCATCATCTGGTGGAGGCATTCCAGGCCACCTTAGAGGAATTGCAATATGCAGATCTTTTGATCCACATGATCGATGCGTCGGATCCGGAACGGGATGCCCATATCGCAGTTGTCGATAAGCTGATTGAAAAATTAGCTAAGCCCGATGTCCCGGTGCTCAGATGTTATAATAAGGTGGATCTTTTGCAGGATCCTACAGACCTTCCCGCAGGGGATATGGATCTGTATCTATGCGCCCGTAGCGGTGTAGGCGCTCAGGAACTGTTACAGAAGATCGAGAAGATCTTAACAGGGAGTCTCCATCACGGTCGTTTCCTGCTCCCTTATTCCCAAGCAGGCGTATTGGAGATTTTACACCGTCAGGCACAGGTCCTCAGTACGGATTATTTAGGGGAAGGGATCCTGATAGAGGCTGTTTGTTCTACAGAGCTATTCGGCAGATACAGCCAATTTTTGCAGGAGACTATACAGTAAACCAAGGGAGGATATTTCATGAAGGAATATCGGATTCCTACCAAGGATGCTACAGCGGAATTTGTGGAGAAACGGTCAAAATTCCTGGGGCATATTTTTCTTACGGAAACGGAAGAAGAAGCCCTGCAGCGTATCAAGGAGATGCGTGAAAAATATTGGGATGCGACCCACAATGTCTATGCTTATATTATAAAAGACGGGGCAACAAGATTCTCAGATGACGGAGAACCCGGCGGAACGGCCGGTATGCCTGTGTTGCAGGTTCTCCAGCGGGAAGAGATCTACAATGTAACCTGTGTGGTTACTCGCTATTTCGGCGGAATCCTGTTAGGCGCCGGCGGTTTGGTACGAGCCTATGCTCACAGTGCCAAGATCGGCTTGGATGCCGCAGGACGATCCATGAAACGGGTGTGGAGCAGTATCTATATGCCCTGTCCCTATAGCTGGTTTGAGCGGATCAAATTAGAGGTTCTGGCCTATGGCGGTGTGATCCGCAATACGGATTTCGGTATGGATGTGGAGTTCGATCTTCTCCTGCCGGAAGCACAGACTCAACCCTTTTTAGATAGGGTCTTTGATCTTTCCTCCGGAACCATTGAGGGAATGATCGTTGGACAGGAGTACAGAGCTTTCCCCATAGAATAAACAGGAAGAAGTGACACATATGATTTTCACCGTCCGAGAGGATCTGGAATATTTAGAGCATCTTCACCTCAGTGAGAAAGCTCAGTTTTCCGACCAAACCAGAGGGAGACTCAAACCGGAAGAACCCATGGATATGGATGTGCGAACTTGCTATCAGCGTGACTGCGATCGGATCTTACACAGTAAGTCATTCCGTAGACTGATGCATAAGACACAGGTGTTCCTACAGCCTGAGGGGGATCATTACAGAACCCGTATGACCCATACCTTAGAGGTATCTCGTATTGCTCGCACCATTGCAAGAGCCCTCAGACTAAACGAGGATCTTACAGAAGCCATTGCCTTTGGCCATGATCTGGGGCATACGCCCTTCGGTCATGCAGGGGAGGTTGCCTTATCTGAGGTTATGGGGAAACCCTTCCGCCATAACGAGCAATCTCTCCGTGTGGTGGATGAGCTGGAGAAGGATGGACAGGGATTAAACCTTACCTACGAGGTTCGTATGGGCATTCTTGGTCATACGACAGGGAGTCGTATGCCCGAGACCTTAGAGGGACAGATTGTTCGTTTTGCGGATCAGATCGCCTATATTAACCATGATATTGACGATGCTATGCGAGCAGAGATCCTGACAAATCGAGATATTCCCAAGGATATTTCTCATATATTGGGGGATACCCATAGAGACCGAATCAACACCCTTGTGACCAACCTCGTCCTTTATAGCAGAGACACAGATACTCTCGGAATGGATGAAGAAGTCTATGGCGCCATGCAGGCTCTGCGTAGCTTTATGTTTGAACGTGTTTATAAGAACCCAGTTGCCAAGGGAGAAGAATCCAAGGCACGGCGGATTTTACAGCAACTCTACGAATATTATATTAAACATCCCGAAGACTTACCTGCGGATTTCCAGCCACAGCTTAGTTTTGAGGGAATGGAACGTATCGTTTGTGATTACATCGCCGGTATGAGCGATAAATATGCAATGTTTAAGTATGAAAAAATCTTTATTCCCGCAGTATGGCAGCTTAGGGGTTAGGAGGTTGGAAGATGGCATTTTCTCCCGCTTTTTTGGATGAAGTCAATAATCGCAATCCCATTGAGGATGTGGTGGGACAGTATGTTTCCCTTACAAGAAAGGGCAACAATCTCTTTGGCTTATGTCCCTTCCACGGGGAGAAAACCGCATCCTTTTCCGTAGCTCCCGATAAGGGGATCTATTATTGCTTCGGTTGCCATAAGGGTGGCGGTGCTGTGAATTTTATCATGGAGGTGGAGAGTCTCTCTTATCCCGATGCAGTTCGTTTCCTTGCGAAACGAGGGGGGCTTGAGGTGCCGGAGGATCCTGCTGAGAACTCTCAGTACAAAAAGAAAGAACGGTTATGGAGCCTTTGCAAAGAGGCTGCCCGCTATTTCCATCAGCAACTGAAAACCCCTGCCGCTACAGAGGTTTGGGAATATATCCGTAAGCGTGGACTCAGTCCGGCTACAGTAACCCGTTTCGGTCTGGGGTATGCTCCCAATCAGTGGACAGGCCTTATGGATGCTATGATCGCCAAGGGCTACGAAAAATCCGAGCTGTTGGAGGCAGGTCTTGTTCTCAAACACAAGGACAAGGGAACCTTTTATGACAGATTCCGTAATCGCCTTATGTTCCCCATCATTGATGTGCGGGGGAATGTGATCGGCTTCGGTGGCCGTGTTATGGATGATTCCACACCGAAATATTTGAATTCCCCGGAGACCCTGATTTTCAATAAACGCCGGAATTTGTTTGCCATGAATGTGGTAAAAAAGACAAAATCCGATTGTATTATATTAACAGAAGGCTACATGGATGCCATAGCCCTTCATCAGTACGGTTTTGATTGTGCGGTCGCTTCTTTGGGAACTTCCTTAACACAGGAACATGCAGATCTGCTCAGCAAATACACCGATCAAGTCGTTCTGACTTACGATGGAGATGCGGCGGGGCAAAACGCCACCCAGAGAGCCATTCCCATGTTGGAGAAGACAGGGCTTAAAGTTCGAATTCTGCGAATGCAGGGAGCGAAGGATCCC
>JAZREB010000023.1:0-8183 GCA_045660585.1 Faecousia sp.
TTATACCGGCAAGGTAGAAGACCTGACCCTCCGTGTAACCTTCACCGACTATAGCGGTGCGGAGAAGACCGTGATCGTAACCGATCCTACTGTCTATAACGGCACTCGCTATGCATTTGACTTTGACGGTCTCCTGGCTGCAGAGCTCCGCACCGTTGTAAAGGTTGCAGTATTTGCAGGGGAAGAACAGGTATCTCCCACTCTGTGCTACAGTGCAGACACCTACGGCAACAACCGTACCGGCGACCTTCTGACTCTGTGCAAGGCTCTGGTAGCTTACTCCGATAGTGCAAAGACCTATTTTGTAAAGTAATTTCCAATCCCGTGGGGGCAGAGACCAAAAGTGGGGTCTCTGCCCCCCGATTTTATATAGCCGGGGAAAGGAACGAATGGTAAAAATGCTTTTAATGTATTGACAGACGGTAGTGACAGTGCTATAATATTAGTACTACTTTAGTTTGCTAAAAACTAAGGGAGAATCTTAGAAGCAAAAGGAGAAAAACTATGAAACTGAGAAATCGAATTCTTGCCGTTTTGCTGACTCTGGCCCTGATTTTATCTGTGGCACCTGTAGCATTTGCGGCAGAACAGGTTACTGTTACCTTGTCCACCCCCGGTGGAAACATCCGTGAGACAATGCCTGCGGGCAGCACCTACACCTTCCCCGGAGCAAGAGACTATGATGGCTACTACTTTGTCTGCTGGTCTACTCAACCCTTTGCTCTTACCGAAGTGCCCGAGATCGATGACGAGGACATCTACTACGAGGGCGATAAGATCGAGGTCGATGGCAACGTTACCTTCTATGGCGTTTACTGGACTGGTACTCCCATTTCTGTGCCCCTGTTCTACTGGACCGGCAATTTGAGTGATTACAGTGGCGAATTTGCTATTGTAGGCTTTGATGCCGACTATACTATCAATGATTTTGACTATGCCACTCCTCAGGCCATGGGCGAGAACGGTCAGACTCTGGATGTATGGAGCAGTCAAAATGCAGTCGTATACGCAAATGAGCTGGAGTTTATTTCTTCCGCTACCAATTTTGTTTATGACTTCCGCCTGCAGAGCAACGGCACCTATACCATCCGCAACATTCAGACAAAGAAGTATCTGTCTGTTTCCGGGACAAAGCTGGCATTCGTATCCAACCCCGATGCATACAGCTATTGGAACATTACCATTGACAGCTATGGCTATGAGACTATTGTCAATGCCAAGGAAAGCAAGCTGGTCCTCTTATACGATTATACCGAGGGTAAGTTCGGCATCTTCGACGATTCTCGATTCTATGAGGAGGATTACTATCCCACGGATCTGTTCTTTATTGCCATGTATGCTCGTCAGACCATGACCTATAAGTTCGGCACCGAGATTTCCGGCTTCAAGCAGGATCATGACTGCAGTTCTCTTAAGTACATGGATCTGGATCTGGGCTCCTGGTACCATTCCGGCGTAGACTTCATGCTGGAAAACGGCTTTATGAATGGTGTCAACAGCGATACCTTCCGTCCCAACGGCACTCTGAACAGAGCAATGGTCGCAACGGTTATGTACCGTATTGCAGGTCAGCCTGCAGTGGAAGGTAGCAGCACCTTCTCCGATGTTGCCGACGGCACATGGTACACCGATGCTGTTATTTGGGCACAGGCCAACGGTATCGTTACCGGCTACAATGACGGCACCTTCCGTCCCACCAAGGAGATCACCCGTCAGGAAATGGCAGTTATGCTGGCAAGATATGCCAAGCTGTGGGGAATGGAGACTGACAGCGGTGCTGACCTGAGTGCTTACCCCGATGCAGGTTCCGTCGCCTCTTGGGCAGCGGAAGCTATGCAGTGGTGCGTAGCACAGGGCCTCATCAACGGCGTACAGTCCGGTGGTGTTTCCAACCTGAAGCCCGGCAACAATGCAACCCGTGCACAGTTTGCAACCATCATGGCTCGCTTTATGACACTTTAAGGGATTCGGGGCTGCCTACGGGCAGCCCCTTTTGTTAAAAAAGCCTTGTAGCACAATAAAATTTGAAAAAACACTTGACAAACAGGCATTCCTATGTTAAACTTGTATGGCTGATGAAAGACTCCGTAGATGCGGGTGTAGTACAACGGCCAGTACAACAGCCTTCCAAGCTGTGGACGTGGGTTCGACTCCCATCACCCGCTCCATGATTTGCGCCGGTAGCTCATCCGGATAGAGCAACTGCCTTCTAAGCAGTAGGTGGGGGGTTCGAGTCCCTTCCGGCGTACCATGATGCAGTTGCATCAAACATCAGCAGGGAATAATATGGTGGGTGTAGCGTAGTTGGTTAACGCGTCAGATTGTGGCTCTGAAGACCGAGGGTTCGAGTCCCTTCACTCACCCCATTTTCCCCTTCTTGGGACGCCTATTTTGGGATGTCGCCAAGCGGTAAGGCACCAGACTTTGACTCTGGCACTCGTAGGTTCGAATCCTGCCATCCCAGCCATCTAAGTGCGCCGGAGCAAAGCCCTCTTTGCTCCGACCATTTTTTTCATCTACTCTATATTACATGACCCGCTAGCTCAGCAGGCAGAGCAATTGCCTTTTAAGCAATGGGTCTGGAGTTCGAATCTCCAGCGGGTCACCAAAAAGGGGCTGTAAATAAACAGCCAAATTAAGACGGAGGGTCTCTGCAAAGAGACCCTCCGTTGAGTATTGTTAGCAATATTTCAAAAAAGAACAAAATTTCAGCTCCGGCATAATTCGTTGTGAATAAAATTACGGATGGTCATATGACTGGGGGCTGCTTCGTCATCCGGAAGCCACATAAAGCGGATGTCTGTTTTTCACAACTTGTGAATAAGACGAACAGAGCAGTACCCAAACGCCATGAAGGAGAACAGTACAACCTTTAACAACTTTTCACGATCATATTTGGGACGACCCATTTCGTAGTCCTTCTCTATAAATATTTAGCAGGTTGTCCCTTGCGGAACAACCTGCTTTTTTGTGGGACTTTTTTACAGCCCCTTCGGAAAAATTATCTTCTCAGAGAATTTTCAATTTTCAAAATATGCCTTTGCAGAATCGCTGTAAGCAAACAGTGCCTTGCACAACGCTCCAAGATCTCCGTCCTTGTCGTTGCCGTAGGTGTCGGCACTGTACTGCAGAGTGCACGAAATAGGGACACCGTTTTCATAGATCTGCACATTCAGGACAGTTCTCAGCTCCGAGGCATTCAGGAAATCAATGGTGAAGACAACCATGGGCCAGAAACCTGAGCTTGCGCCGTACCTCTCTGCTCCGTCTACCCTCACAGATACCTCTTCCCCTTTGGAATTGATGTAGGAAACCATCAAATAATGGTTCTCTACATATGTGGAAAAAACGTCATACTTATAAATAAATTTCACTTCTACCTTGGTTTCCAGATTCAATGCCTTACCTTCCCAGAATGCCAAGGGTTCATCCAGATCGTCCAAAACCGTATTATGATCGCCGAAGGTCAGAGCACTCAGATCCGAGAGGTAAGCCCTGTGTTCTTCCGTCATGGCACTGTCCACAAGGGCATCCGTGCGGTAGGACTTATAGATCTGTGCATTTGCCCCGTAGCGGAGAAGCTCTGCGCACAGAGCCTTCAAGGTCTCCTTGGTATCTGCCTTGTTCAGCTTGGCATAGGCATAGGTGGCGATGCTGTACTCATCCACGGGAGAGTAATAGATCACGCCGTCCTTCTCGCAGTAAAGCACGGAAGAAATGATGTCATTCATCTGCACCGCAGTCAGTCCCGTAAGGGTGAAGTAGTAGTAATATCCCTTTGCCACAGGGCTTAAGCGGAGGGTTTTCGTCCCCACCTTTTCATTGCCCTCATATACGGCGATGACAGCTTCCACATAGACATTTTCCACAGGGAAGTCTGCAAGATAGGCCTTGGGGAAGCCCAGGTTTACGGAAATATCACTTGCAAGATTCAAGCTGTGAGAGAACTTCCAGTTTTCTTTTTCTACATAAGTGTAAAATACCTTTCCGCAGACACACAGACGGTCTGTATAGCTGTGGGCAGAGGTTTCCACAACCGTTCTGCAGCAGGGGCAGTATCTGCTGTGGGTGTCATCTCCGTTGTCCTCATAGGCCCACTCCTGTGTATGATCACCGCACTTGCGGATGGCGATCTCCTCTCCCTCAAGGAGGGTCTGATCCGCAGTGACAGCAACCTTCTTGCCGTCTACATAGTAGGCCATGCCTTCTCCCAGAATCTCACACAAGGTTGTATTCAACACATCCACAGAGCCGTAGAACAAGGGATAGCTTCCATCTTCCCCCTCTGTAAGGATCAGACGGCAATTTTCTCCCTCCTTTTCCAAAAATTCTTTTTCTACGGTAATACTACCGCCCTTTATGATCACGGTTGCATTTTCCGCCAATCGAAGTCCGCTATATCCGGTCAGGGCGCCCCCCTCTATGATCACAACGCTATCGCCCTTTGCATAGATATTGGGATAGCCGAAAATACTGCCCCCGCCCACAGAGTCCGTTATGGTGATTTTTCCGCCTTTCAAAACCAGTGCCCCGGGGCTAAGGGTAGAGACCGTGATCCTTTGACCGTTCAGATCCAAAGTAAACTCACCGGAATCAACACAGCCATATAATTCAAGCAAACTCACATTTCGCTGGAGACTTACCACAGCCCCATCCTCTTCCTTCGCCGTAGCCAGAGAGGTCAGAGCATCTTGGAGAAATACGAAATATGTCTTGACGCCACCTACGGTGGTGCAAGCCTGCGCCGCAAAGAAGCCGCAAACCGAGCAAGTTCCGTCGGATTCCCGTAAGGTGTGGTATTCTTGCACTGTTTTCCCGCATTGAGAATAAGTAAGGATATGCATAGTGCCGTAGATATTGAGGCTATAGGTGGGAATGCAGGTCTCGTGGTGATTGTTCGGATTCAGAACGTAGCTGTATTCCATACCGCACAGACTACAGCACCTGCCGGAGATACAGCTTTCCGTGCCACCGATGTGCAATTCCGTCTCAGACTGTCCGCAAAGGGGATAGCTTATAATATGTTCGGTAGTGCTCTCTCCGGGGAGGTAGGCAGGCACACAATCGGGATCGTGATTTGCCAAATTCTTCTCTCCGTATTCTTCTCCACAGCGCTCACAAATCTCACCCTTGGCACAGGTTGCCACACCGCCGTAGTGGGTGGGCTTTTCCTCCGTCACAGCGCCGTTGGCATAGACGGGAGCAGTCTGCTCCGTGGCACAGGAGGTATAGCCGTAGAAAACCTTTTCTCCTCCCAAAACAGGAGAATCCTCTACACCGATCTTCTGCCCCCAGGGCTCGCCCAGAATATATGCCACCTCACCGGAGTGAAATGCCTCCTTGGACATGGCATAGTCCGTCTCTACCACAGTATAGGTGGTGTAATAATAGCTGTTTACGGGAGCGTTGCCTTCTACAAGGATACCACCGTTGGACTTGTGGGAATGCTCAATGGCAGCCCCGTAGGAATAGCAATTCTTCACCACGCCCAGATTCTTATGGACGATACCGCCGGAGGGCAGGTCACGACTGAATCTGCGACGGATGACCGTATTGATCACAGCGCAATTTTCTATAACACCGGTGCTTTCGTTGCAGCCTACAATGCCTGCAAGATAGGCATAGTTGCCAAGCTGTACCCGGGAGTCCTTGACCGTAACACCGGAAACCGTACCGCAATTTCTCAGCGCCACAACCGCAGAGCCATTTGCATTGGCATGGCCGTGGGTGAATACATCCGCATTGAAGAAGGTCACATTCTTCACTGTGCCCCCTTCGCCCAAATAGTAGATAAAGCTCTGTCTCATGCCTTCATCGGCATGGGCATTGTAAGAGAGGTTGGAGATCACATGTCCCTCGCCGTCAAAGGTGCCTGTATATGCAGTCTCCCAGCTAAGACCCATAGCCTCCCAGGGGAGGGTGATCATATCAATATCTGCCGTCAGAACGGCATTGAGGGCATATTGTCCCCCGTTGACCTGTTGGGAAAACCACATAAGCTGACCGGCAGATCCGATTTGGTAAACACCGCCGATCTCTTCCGCAGGCTGATATTCTCCACAGCAGTCACGCAGACCGTTGGTATAGCTGTCCTTGGCATGCTTTGCAGGATCGGTCTCCCCATAGAAACCGCCACAGCCTTCACAAATACTTCCGGAGATACAGGTAGCAGTTCCCACTCCACCATAGCAGGGGATCAGTTCTTCCAGAGTCTTTTCTCCGCACATACACAGGGTCTTGTGGGTCGTTCCATCCACCCAAGCCTCCTGTGCCTCACCGAAGCTTGCATAGGCAGTGTCCCCTACCTTTGCTACCATATCTTCGGTATGTTTTATCACATTTCCTTCCCCATGGGCAGAAGCACCCACAGGAAGCATTCCCACCATCATCACCATGGCAAGAAGCAAACTGAGAATACGTCTTTTCATACGAGTTCCTCCTTTGGATTTTTTGTATTCCACACCATCCATCTTAGCCCATTTTCTAATAATTGTCAACCTAAGTTTCATGGCTACAATCATTATATAAACCGCCTTTCAAGTGTCTTACTGTCTTATAATTTTGTGTAAACAATTAGGAAAAGGGGCTGTAATAAAAGTCGTTTTTTCAAAAATAGCCTCCATTAAAAGTCTGAAATTCCCCGAGAAAACAGGAATGAAGTGCTCCCTGTTTTCTCGGGGATTATTTTGCATTATTTTAAATTTAGGACTTTTTTACAGCCCCTTTTACTTTTATCGATCTTTCATTTGTCTGAGGAACAGGAACACTGCCAGAGCGAAGATCACTACGACGTAGCCCAGAATCCACCACAGGTGGGGGAAGATTTGGTCGTAGTTGCCCTTTAAAAGAGCTCGCTCCATTTCTACACAGTGGACAAAGGGGAGCAGGTAGGAAATTTTACGGAATGCACCGCCTACCAGATCTAAATCGAACCAGATCCCGGAAAACCATGCAGATACATTGGTCAGTAGGGCACCGCAAATGCCGCCTACCTGCTTGTCTGTCAATACACTTCCGCACAGCAGACCTATGGAAATATAAAGGAAGGACACGGGCAGAAGACCCAATAGGGCATAGCCGATGGAGACTGTGAACTCCAGACCCAGAACCACTGCGGCAAGGTAGCAGATCACTCCTTGCAGAAGTGACATGGGGAGCATGGGTAGGGTATATCCCAGAATAAAGTCTACAGGCTTCAGGGGAGAGATGTAGAGCCTGCGCAGGAAGGAGGTGCCTCTGTCCTTGGCGATAATGGTCGCAGAAAACAGGGTCATAAAGGATAGTCCGAATACGGTGATCCCCGGTGTTAGGTGATCAATCTCAAAGAGATTCACGGGGATGTTTGCTTGGATGGCACTGAGGAGGAGCAAGAGCACCAGGGGAAAGCCCAAACCAAAGAATAAAGTCAGGGGATCTCGCAGGATCTCTTTTGTGTTTCTGGTGGCAAAGCTGAGCATTCTCATTGGGATACCCCCTTTACGATACGGATAAAGGCTTCTTCAAAATTGTCGGTTCCTCCGACTTCTTTGATTTTGTCCACGGTATCACAGAGCAAGAGCTTGCCTTCCTTCAAGATGGCAACTCGGTCGGATAAAGACTCTGCTTCCTCCATATAATGTGTGGTCAGCACAATGGTGATCTTCCCTTTGAGAGTACGAATGATATCCCACAGCTCACTGCGAGCCAGAACGTCCAATCCCAGAGTGGGCTCGTCTAAGAACAGGATCTCCGGCTCGCTGATCAGAGCCATAGCGATACTGAGCCTTCGTTGCCAGCCACCGGATAATTTTCCGGCCTTTCGACTCAGGACGGAGTCCAGACGCAGGAGGGTGGTAAGCTCCCGGATCTTTTGGTTTTTTTTCTCTTTGGAGAAGCCGTGGATCCCGCAGATCAGGTCCAGATTCTCCTTGACGGTCAGACCCGGTGCGACAGCGGTTTCCTGGGGAGAGACCGCAATTACAGACTTTACGGCGGATTGCTCTGTGGTGATACTTTTGCCCAATAGCAGGGCATCGCCTTCCGTGGGGGCGGTGAGACAGGACAGCAACTTAATCAGAGTCGTTTTTCCCGCACCGTTAATGCCTAAGAGGGAGAATAACTCTCCTTTGGACACTGTGAGGGAAAGATGGTCGACGGCGGTGATGTCCTTATATTTTTTTGTTAGAGCGTTTGTTACGATGGCA
>JAZREB010000024.1:0-5502 GCA_045660585.1 Faecousia sp.
TACAACTCCTTGGCTCACAGAACGACATGGCTACGATCCGACTTGTCAGCAGTCTGAAACAGGTGGATAGACAGATCCTGCTGTTTACCATGACGGCTGCATTTATTGGCTGTATGCTCCTGATCGTGGTTTACACCAGCGGCAGATATTATGTCAAGAGTATCTTAGAACCGGTGTCCGAGATCACTGCTACGGCCAAACGCATTGCCGCCGGTGGCTATGGCGTACAGATCAAACGCCAGTCCGATGATGAGATCGGTGAGCTCACCGCCACCATCAATAATATGTCCAACAACCTGGCCCAATCGGAAAAGACCCAGTCGGAATTTATGTCCTCTGTTTCCCACGAACTCAGGACCCCTCTGACTGCCATCAGCGGTTGGAGTGAGACTCTTTTGGATGCAGGCGGTACCGTAGACGGAGCAGAAGCCCGTCGTGGCCTCAATATCATCCTCAGAGAATCCCGTCGTCTCACCTCCATGGTAGAAGAACTCTTAGAGTTCTCTCGGATGCAAGACGGTCGGTTTAAGCTGAATGTCAGCATGAGCGATATTCGCTCCGAATTTGAAGACACCGTATTTATGTACGGCTCCAGATTACAGCAAGAGGAAATCAAACTGGAATATCTGGACAATGACGACGAGATCCCGGAGATCCCCTGTGATACATCCCGTATGCGCCAGGTATTCCTGAATATTCTGGACAACGGTGCAAAGCACGGCGGCGACGGTGGCAAGATCACCGCAGAGATCCGTCTGGAAGACGGGACAGTTGTGATCCGTATCCGAGATTTCGGTACCGGCATTCCCGAAGAGGAACTGCCCATGATCAAGAAAAAATTCTACAAGGGAAGCAGTAAAGCCAGAGGAAGCGGAATCGGCCTTGCAGTGTGCGAAGAGATCGTTACCATGCACGGCGGATTGCTGGATATTTCCAATGCAGAAGGTGGCGGCACCCTTGTAACCATCCGTTTGCCTGTGGGAGAGGAATGATCTCTCACCTACGGAGAAAGGAAGTACTCCATGAGCAAGAAAGAAAACAACTGCAACACCGGTTGCAAAGAACAATTTAAAACCATGATCGGCGGTCAGGCTCTCATCGAGGGTATTATGATGTTGGGGCCGGATAAGAGCGCCACTGTGGTACGTACGAAAGAGGGACTTAAGACCAAAATCGAGGATCGTCCCAAGAAAATCACAAGGTTCTCCCTGAAACAGCTTCCTTTTATTCGTGGCTGCTTCAATTTCTGGACCTCTATGAAGACCGGCGTCACTGCTATGATGTACTCTGCCGATTGCATGATCGATGAGGAGACAGAGGAGCCTGTAGAGAATCCTTCTAAGTTAGATGCATGGCTTGAGAAGAATCTGTCCACCGGTGCTTTTACCACCATCGCAGTGGTTCTGGGCATTTTGCTGTCTGTGGGACTGTTTGTTGTCCTGCCCTCCTTCATCGGTTCTCTGATCGAGCCCCTGATCCCCGGAAAACCTCTGCTATACTTAATCGAGGGGTTGCTCCGTATTGCCATTTTAGTAGGCTATATGTTCCTTATGTCGCTGATGAAGGATATGAAGCGTGTCTTTGCTTATCACGGTGCAGAGCATAAGAGCATCCGTTGCTACGAAGCAAGACTCCCCTTAACGGTAGAGAATGTACGGGAACAGACCCGTCTCCATCCCCGTTGTGGCACCAGCTTTTTGTTTGTGGTGCTGTTCCTGTCTATTTTGGTATTCTCTGTAGCGGGCACTCTTCTGGAGCCCGTAACTCCCATGATCTCTGCCTCTATTGCAAACGGAACCGTGAAGGCTATTGTAGATGCCCTTGTTAAGGTAGCTATGAAGCTGGTTCTCCTCCCTGTGGTCGTTGGCATTGCCTATGAGATCAACCGTCTGGTGGGTCGCTATGATAACTGGTTTACCAGAGCGATTTCTGCCCCCGGTATGTGGCTCCAGTATATCACCACCAAGGAACCCGATGATTCTATGATCGAGGTTGGTATTGCGGCACTGTCTGCTGTCATCCCCGAGGAGGAGGGGAGCGACCTGTGGTAAAGACTTACGGAGAGCTGTATTTAGACAGCCGAAAAAGTCTCCTAGAAAAGGAAGAACAGTTTGCCCCCAATATTGCAAGAGAGCTGATCTGTTCTGCTTGCGGTATTACCGTTGAGGAACTGATTTCTCGCAAAGAGGAATTCGTGCCGGAAGAACTCCGGGAGCGTGGGGAGAACTATGTACAGCGGTACTTAGACGGTGAGCCCATGCCCTATATTTTGGGTCAGTGGGATTTCTACGATATGACCTTAGAGGTCAATCCCCATGTATTGATCCCCAGGGATGATACCATGGTGGTAACGGAACTGGCTGTAAAAAAGGCGCTTTATTTAGAGCAGAATCCCCGTGTGCTGGATCTGTGCACCGGTAGCGGATGTATCGGCATGGCCATTGCCAAACGGGTCAAGGATGCCCGTGTGACTTTGGCAGACATTTCCCAGGATGCTCTGCGTGTTGCTAAGCGGAATGTCCAGAATCAAAAGCTCTCTGCAAGAGTCAGCTGTATCCAACTGGATGTACGGGAGCCTGCGGCGGAGTTCCTTGGGAATTTCCATCTGATCGTATCCAATCCCCCTTATATCACAACGGAAGAAATGAAGACCCTGGATCCCTCTGTGCGGAATTACGAGCCGGAACTGGCTCTCCACGGAGGGGTAGATGGTCTGGATTTCTATCGCGCCATTATTGATAATTACACCCCTGTCCTGATTCCCGGCGGATATCTCTGCTTTGAGTTCGGTATGGGTCAGGAGGAAGCAATTTGCGAATTGCTCACAGAGGGTGGCTATGACATACAAGAGCTGCGGAAAGACAGTGCAGATATTATTCGGGCCGTTCTTGCCCGGAAAAGAGAGGAAGTATAATTATGGCGAAAAAGACAACTTATGAAGCCCCGACCCCTGCCGAGGATCGGAAGAAGGCTCTTGCTACGGCAATTAACCAAATTGAGAAAAGCTACGGTAAGGGTTCTGTTATGCGCCTGGGCGACAAGGTAGAGATGCAGGTCGATGCTATCCCCACCGGCTCCCTGGCATTGGATGCCGCACTGGGAATCGGCGGTATGCCCCGTGGCAGAATCGTCGAGATCTATGGCCCCGAATCCTCCGGTAAGACTACCCTTGCACTGCACATTGCCGCAGAGGCTCAGAAGCAGGGTGGCGAGGTCGCTTTTGTGGATGCAGAGCATGCTCTGGATCCTTCCTATGCCGCTAAGATCGGCGTGGATATTGATGCCATGCTGGTTGCACAGCCCGATACCGGCGAGCAGGCTCTGGATATTACCGAGGCGCTGGTTCGTTCCGGTGCCATTGACGTGATCATTGTGGACTCCGTTGCGGCTCTGACTCCCCGTGCTGAGATCGAGGGTGAGATGGGCGATGCTTTCGTAGGTCTGCAGGCAAGACTTATGTCTCAGGCGCTGAGAAAGCTGGCAGGTACCGTTTCCAAGACTAACTGTCTGGTCGTCTTTATTAACCAGCTCCGTATGAAGATCGGTGTCATGTACGGCAATCCCGAGACTACCACCGGTGGCAATGCCCTGAAGTTCTATTCCTCCGTCCGTCTGGATGTCCGTAAGGTAGAGGCCATTAAGAACGGCAGTGATGTCATCGGCAACCGCACCCGTGTTAAGGTCGTTAAGAATAAAGTTGCGCCTCCCTTCCGCGAGGCTATGTTTGATATTATCTACGGCCAGGGCATCTCCCGTCTGGGCGAGCTCCTGGACATTGCTGTGGATATGGAACTTGTTACCAAGTCCGGCAGTTGGTTCTCCATTGGAGACGAACGGATCGGTCAGGGTAGAGAGAACGCAAAGCTCTACCTCAAGGAACATCCCGAAGCCGCAGAGGAACTGACGGAGAAGGTTCGCGCCCACTTTAACAAACTGCGTGGCGTAAAGACAGACTCCGACGACACCGCAGATGAAGATTGAGACCATAGAGGCTACCCGATCTCCTAACGGGAAGCTACGTCTCCGATTCGGAGATGGGAGTAGTCTGCTGGTTTATCCCTCTGTAATCGCGGAGCTACGGCTCACTGCGGGGATGGAGATCCCTGATGGAGCCTTGGACTCCATTAAAGATACTGCCGCACAGGCCTCTGCCAAGGAACGGGCAGTGCGGATCCTCTCTGCCACATCTGTGACGGAGAAGGAACTGCGTCATCGTCTCCGGCAGAAAGGGGAACAGGAGGAGCACAGCGAAATGGCTGTGGAATGGCTAAAGGATCTGAACCTCCTGGACGACCGTAAGGCCGCAGAGATGATCGTAGCCCAAGGTGTTTCCAAGGGCTATGGTGAGGCCAGGATCCGACAGATGCTCTATGAAAAGGGTGTTCCCCGTGAACTGTGGCAGGAGGTACTGGAAGATCTACCTCCCACCTATGACGGGATCCGTACCTTTTTAGCAAAACGGTTCCGCGGAAGAACCCCGGACTCTACGGAGATCAAACGGGCAACAGATGCTCTCCTCCGTCGGGGACACAAGTGGAGCCATATCCGCACTGTGATGGCGGAGTTTACCGCCGGATCCCAAGATGACGAATTATTTGAATACGATAACAGCGATTTTTGAGCTGTTATAACTTATACCGAAAGGAAGTTAAACCATGGGTAAGAAAATCGGAATGATTTCCCTGGGTTGTGCAAAGAATCAGGTCAATGCAGAACAGATGATGTTCCTGCTCCAAGAGGCAGGCTATGACATTCTTCCAACTGTTGAGGGGGCTGATGTTGTCATTATCAACACCTGCGGATTTATTGATTCTGCCAAGTCTGAGGCCATTGACAATATCCTCGCCATGGGCGGATTAAAGGCAGAGGGCGTGATCGGCAAGATCCTGGTCACCGGTTGCCTGTCCCAACGCTATCAGGACGAGATTTTAGAGGAACTGCCCGAGGTAGACGGCGTTCTGGGCACCGGCAGTTATGGGCAGATCGTATCTGTAGTGGAACGTCTCCTGGCAGAGGAAACTGTGAGCCTCTTTGGAGATATCCATGCTCCCATTGATGAGGTGGGTCGTGTTCTCAGTACCCCGGAGCATTATGCGTACCTGAAAATTGCAGAGGGCTGTGACAATCACTGCTCTTACTGCGTGATCCCCTCCCTGCGAGGAAAGTTCCGTAGTCGCACCATGGAAGACTGCCTGTACGAAGCCCGTATGTTGGCAGAGGATGGAGTAAAGGAACTGATCGTAGTGGCACAGGATACCAGCCGTTACGGCATCGATCTGTATGGTGAGCATAAGCTTCCGGAGCTTCTCCGTGAGCTGTGCAAGATCGAAAAGCTCCACTGGATCCGAGTCCACTATCTCTATCCCGATGAAATGACTCAGGAACTGATCGATACTATAGCAGGGGAGCCCAAGATCGTGAAGTATCTTGACCTGCCCATTCAGCATGTAAACAACACCATCCTGAAAAAGATGAATCGTCGCTCCACCCGTGAAGAACTGG
>JAZREB010000025.1:0-5236 GCA_045660585.1 Faecousia sp.
TATCATCATGGAACTCATTGAGGGCATTACCTTGAAGCAATATCTGGAGCGCAAGGGAAACCTGAACTGGCGAGAGACGCTGCATTTTGCCATGCAGATCGCCAAGGCACTGGAGCATGCACATTCCAAGGGAATCGTTCACAGAGACATTAAGCCCCATAACATCATGATCCTGAAGGATGGTAGTATTAAGGTGGCTGATTTCGGCATTGCACGGATCGGCTCTTCCACCAATACCCTGACTCGTGAGGCACTGGGCTCTGTGCACTATATTTCCCCGGAACAGGCCAGGGGTTCCATTGTGGATAACCGCAGTGACCTGTATTCTCTGGGTGTTGTCATGTATGAAATGCTCACAG
Organism: Faecousia sp.; assembly: GCA_045660585.1. GTDB lineage: Bacteria > Bacillota > Clostridia > Oscillospirales > Oscillospiraceae > JAZOXB01. The sequence continues at coordinate 360 of JAZREB010000025.1, forward strand.
GCAAGCCTCCCTATGACGGAGAGACTCCTGTGGCCGTTGCCATCCAGCACATTAACGGCGGCGCACACTGCCCCAGCGAGCTGGTAACGGGGATCCCCCTGGGTTTAGAGCAGATCACCATGCATGCTATGAACAGCAATGTGGAACAGCGTTACGGCTCTGCTACAGAGATGTTACGGGATATGGAGGAATTCCGCAAGAATCCCGATATTACCTTTATGTTTGGGACGGCAGCAGCCATTGGCACCAAGACAGCGGGTGCAGTTGCAGGTACTCCCCAACAAAAGCCCCGTACAGATGCAGAACGCTATGTTATGGCTCGTACCCACCAGAAGGCCGATAAGCGCAGTCCCGAAGAGCGCAGAGCCGAACGCGCCCGAAAGGAAGCACAGGCCGCAGAGGATAAGCGGAAGAGAACCCTGACCGTAGTGATCGCAGTCGCGGCTTTGCTCTTTGTGATCCTGGTCGTGGTGCTGGTCCTTGCCCTTACGGGTTATTCCGGCAAGGATCCCTCCGGTAACGAAGGTGAGGGTGTATCCGATACGGTTATTGTAGATGATTTTGTGGGTATGTGGTTAGAGGATATCGATCCCGAGGACTATCCCTACTACGATGTGGATGTGTACAATTATGCCGAGGCATACAGCGATAAATACGACGCAGGCTATGTCATCAGACAAGAGCCCGAGGCCGGGGAACGGATCAAGGGCGACCGTACTATCCGTCTCACAGTCAGCAAGGGCAAGAATGAGAGCATTATGCCCGATTTCCTCAATCAGCCCGGTACGGATGCCTGGGATTACCTGAAATCTCTGGAATTCGGTCTGAATATTAAGACCGAGGAGATCGGCAGTGATGACATCAGCAAGGGCTATGTCGTCCGTACCGAGCCCGTAGCGGGGGAGACCCTGACAAAGAACCAGAACGTTACCCTCTATATCAGTTTAGGCTCCAACAAGATGCCCAAGCTGGCAGATGAGAAATGGGAAGATGCTGAGAAGCGTCTGAACATGATGGAACTGAACTTAAAGATCAATTTCATCGAAGAACCCAATAAGACTGTCCCCAAGGGCTACGTCATCCGCACCAATCCGGAAGAGAACAAGGAACTGTCCAAGGGTCAGCAGGTCACGGTTTATGTAAGTCTCGGCTCCAACGAAATGCCCGATTTGAAGAATCAATCTAAAAACAATGCAGAAGCCCTCCTAAAGTCCAAGGATATGGATCTGAAGCTGGTCATGATGGAGGAATACAGTGATGATGTAGAAGAGGGCTATGTATGCCGTACAGAGCCTGAAGCAGGTGCGACTCTCCAAAAGGGTCAGACCGTTACGGTCTACATCTCCATGGGCAGTAAGGATACCACAGTAGTAGTTCCCAATGTCATCGGCATGACAGAGGCAGAAGCGAAGAAAGCACTGGAAGAGGAAAAACTTGTTTGCGCCGTGGGCACACCCGGCTTCTACGAGGGTGTAGAGCCCGGAAAGGTCGGCGAAATGAGTGTTCTGCCGGGAACCAAGGTAGAAAAGGGCTCTACTGTTCAAATTTTCATTTGTGAGGAGCCTGCGGATATTACGGAGCCGACCACTGAGTCTACGGCACCTTCGGAAAGTGCTACCCAAGAAACACAAGCATCAGAAGGCGGAAACGGATGAGTCAGATCAGAAACGGAAGAATTATAAAAGCACTCAGCGGATTTTACTACGTTCACACCTCCCAGGGAGACACGGTGGAATGTCGTGCCAGAGGCATATTCCGAAAAATGAAAATGAGCCCCCTTGTGGGAGATCGGGTTACTTTCTCCATGGAACGTGGAAAGGGCATGATCGAAACCATCGAGGAGCGAGACAACAGCTTTATCCGCCCTGCGGTGAGCAATGTGGATGCTCTGGTGGTATTCGCATCCGGGGCCAATCCCGTTACAGACCCTTTTCTCATTGACCGTGTTGCCGCCATTGCAGGAGATCGTGGGGTCCCTGTGATCCTGTGTATCAACAAGACGGATCTCAATGGTGCGGAGGAACTGGTACGGATCTACCGCCATGCGGGTTTTCAGGTATTCCCCACCAGTGCACAGACCGGGGAGGGAATCGAGGAGCTACTCGATGCCATCTGTGGTAAAACCGTAGTATTTACAGGGAATTCCGGCGTAGGAAAATCCAGCATTCTCAATTGCTTTGACAAAAAACTGGCTATCGAAACCGGTGAAGTTTCCGAAAAATTGGGCAGAGGTCGTCACACCACCCGTCATGTAGAACTCTACAGCTTGGGTGCCGATACCTACGCCATTGATACCCCCGGTTTCTCCTCCTTTGATACAGAGCAGATGGAATTGGTACTGAAGGAAAACCTGCAGTATGCGTTCCCGGATTTTGCCCCATACTTGGGTCAGTGCAGGTATCACAACTGCGCCCACCTGAAGGAACGGGACTGCGCTGTTTTGGAGGCTCTATCCAAGGGAGAAATTGAAGCAACCCGTCATAGCAGCTATGCCAGACTCTACGAAAGTGCCAAGGAGATCAAGGTCTGGGAGCTGAAATAAGATCCCGGGGAGCGCCCTGCGCCCCAATGGAATATGGTATATTTACCGCCTCCTACTCATAGGATTGAGTAGGGGGCGGGATTTTATGTGTAAACGGAATGAATTGATCGGATCCTGCCTCATGGCACTGGGGGCGGGGATCTTGCTGTCTTTGTTTTTCCAATCTCAGTTTGTGCTGTGCCTTTTGGGGATTTTGGGCTTGGTCGGTGGGTTACTCTGCTGTAGACAGCGATAGTAGGCATACTCCCATCTGTAGGAGCATATATATTTTATACGCAGTTCCTTATAGGGGAACAGTATTACGAAGATTGTGTAGAGGTGATGGAAATGGAACTGATTTTTCAGGAATACGAGGTCATGGGGCAGGAACGGGTTTACAACGGCTCTAATGTGGGGGAACAAACTGCGGATGTGATCATACCCGACAGCCTGCCGGATGTGGAAAGGATCATAGAAGCCTATGGTATCCCCGTTGTAGAGGAATCTCGGCTCCTTCCGGGGGGCTTGAGTTTGTCGGGAACAGTACAGGGGAGTGTGTTGTTTGTAGGGGACAAAGGGGATGTATATAGCCTGCCCATACGGATCCCCTTCTCTGTGCGGAAGGAACTACCCAATGAGGTGGAAAACGGGGCTCTGTTTTACACCTTTGAATTAGAAACTGTGGATGCAAGAACAGTAAATTCCAGAAAACTGCTGGTGCGAGCCGGATTCCGATGGAGCTACGAGGTTTATCAGTCAACAGTGCGGAAAATCTCTTATTTAGAGGAACCTTCGGCGCAGTTGCAACTGAAATGGGGGGAGTATCCCCTCTGTATCCCCACCGCCCATGGGGAGAAACAATTTACGGTCAATGAGGAATTGGAACTGCCGAGCAGTAACCCTGCTGTGGAAACGATCCTGAAATCCTGCTGTGAATTACAGGTTATGGAGCAGAAAACCGTTGGAGGCAAGGGTGTTTTTAAAACAGAGGTATTCCTCCATGTCCTCTACAGGGATCCCCAGGGGAAGCTGTGCACCTATGATTGGCGGATCCCCCTTTCTCAATATGCAGATCTCAGTGCACAGACGGCAGAGGGGGATCTAAAGACCATTCTCCATATAACGGAGTTTGATCTGGAACCCGATAGCACTACAGGTAGTCACAGGCTGTTCTTGCATGTGGGGATCCATAGCCGTTGCATGGCCTATGAAGTACGGAATGTAAAGGTTATGGAGGATGCGTATTGCACAGATGGTCTATTGGAGCCACAGTGGCAACAGTGGCAGTGCAGAGCATTGCTGGATAGTCAAACCCTCCGAGGAACAGCACGGTGGACAGGGAACGAGGCAATGGGGACCCTTGTAGATGCCTGGGCATGGGCAGAAGAGCCCCTTAAGGAGTTTAGGGACGATACGCTGTGTATTACGGTTCCTCTGGTGTGCTCTGTGCTGTTCTATGACAAGGAGGGGCAGTTGCGTAGTCGGCAGATTCGGTGCAATTCCGAGACTGAACTGCCTGTGAATGTTGGAGTGGAATGTGCTGTTAGGGATGTTAAATGCTCCGAGGTGTACTGCAATATGAATTCCGGTAACGGAGAACTGCGTATCCCGGTACAGCTACAGGCAGACAGCTACGGAAGCCAAGACTTGCGGAGTCTGTGCGGAGGGGAGATTTCTCCCTTGCCCGTGGAATCTGAACGGAAACCCTCTGTGATCCTCCGCAGAACCGAGGGGGATGAGGATCTATGGGCAATTGCCAAGTCCTACAGAACACCGGTTCGGGCAATCGAAGAAGCCAACGATTTGGGAGATGGGCCCATCCCCCATGGAACCATGCTGCTGATCCCAATGTGATCTACTCCCGAGGCAATGCAATAGGGTATAAAATTTTATAGCTAACAGGGAGCTGTTGAGAAGGAAAATTCTTAACAGCTCCTTGACTTTTTGAAAAAAATAATAGTAAAATAGAAGTAATCGTAGCCCTTCCGTCGTATAAGAGATGAAGGGGGTAATAATACCCGAAAAAAGGAGGATGTCACATGGATAACGGTGCAAGTAGCTACCGCCGCTACCTGAAAGGTGACGAGGGTGCCTTCCAAGAGATTGTAAAACTGTATTTTGACAACCTTGTGCTCTTTGTTTATGGGTATGTGAAGGACATGGAGACAGCGGAGGATATTGCTATCGATGTATTTACCCAACTGGTGGTATATAAGCATCGGTTCCATTTCCGCAATTCTTTAAAAACCTATCTCTTTATGATGGGGCGTAGTCGGGCGTTGGATCACATAAAACGGAGTAAAAAGATCCAATTTACAGAACTGACAGAGGAACTTCCTGTGAAAGATCCCGAGCC
>JAZREB010000026.1:0-6665 GCA_045660585.1 Faecousia sp.
ACCGAAACTACCTTCAACCCCAGCGACAAGTATCCCACCGCTTATGTTGAGCGCAAGAAGATGGAATACTCCTATCAGGACGGCAACCTGTACTACTTCATGGACAGCGAGACCTATGAGATGATTCCCATCGATGCAGACGTTCTGGACGGCAGCTTCAAGTTCGTTAAGGAAAACGACACCTGCACTGTTCTGTCCTACAAGGGCAATGTATTCGGCGTAGAAGCTCCCAACTTTGTTGAGTTGGAAATCACCAAGACCGAGCCCGGTCTGGCAGGTAACACCGCTACCAACACTCTGAAGCCCGCAACCGTCGAGACCGGTGCAGAGGTTAAGGTACCTCTCTTCATCAACGAAGGCGACCGCATCCAGATCGACACCCGTACCGGCGAATACCTTGGCCGTGCAAAGGGCTAATCCCTTAAAATTTTACCTATTTCTTTCTTAAGAAAGGAGCCTCATTATTATGACACTCTCTGAAAAATCCGCTTATCTGAAGGGCCTGTTAGATGGTCTGAACCTTAGCAAGGAAACCGCAGAAGGCAAGATGATTGCCGGTATCGTTGATCTGCTTCAGGACGTAACCTCTACAATCGCCGATTTGGAAGAAAACGCTCTTGCTGTTTCTGACGAACTGGACGAGATCGAAGAAGATCTGGATGCCATCGAGGAGTTCCTCATGGACGAGATCGAAGACGAGGAATACGACGAAGAAGATGACGAAGACGAAGACTTCGAGTTCGTAGACGACGAGGACGAAGACTTCGACTATGACGAGGATGTTATCTACGAGGTTACTTGCCCCACTTGCGGCGAGGTTCTTCAGCTTGACGAAGACACCATCCTGAAAGAATCCACCAATTGCCCCAAGTGCAACGAGCTCCTGGAATTCGACTTTGACGAGATCGAAGAATAAGAGCTAACCTTACAATACCGATAAACCTCCCCGATAGGCACCTGCTTTTCGGGGAGGTTCCTTTCTATTTGCTACGAAACAATGGATCATATAAAATCAGCAGGCTGTGTTATGACACAGCCTGCAAGTTATAGGAAAGGGGATTTAGTTTCCTTCTTCAAATTCATCATCGTCATTCACATCGCCCATGACTTCGCCAATGCGGATACGACGTTTGATTTTAATTTCTTCGACACTCTCGTGGATCAATTCTTTGACCTGAAGGGGATTCTTAACATTCTTAAGGAGAACCAAGGGGGTAGACTTATCCGAAGAGGAAATGGAAATACTTCCCATGCCGAAGATACGTTGCCACAGAGTTCTCTGTACACTGATGTCACGGATCCTGTACAGCAGGATCTCCTCGTCCTTCACACTAAAAAAGCCGGTAGAAAGAAACAGCCGATCTTCACTGAGGGCATAACGGGTAAAGCTGATAGCCATTCCCATATAACGTTTCCGATCCATCCAGATATACATATCACCTTTAAACGCCATAATCTGACCTCCTCATAATGAGTATATATCATATTTTACGAAATTCCCCAATAAAAGTCAATAGAATTCCCTTAAATTATAAAAAACGATTCTCCTACGATATACAAAATACCGCAGGAGAATCATTTTCTATTTAACCATTAAAGAATTCCAAGGCTACATCCGAATATGCCATCATAGCCTTACAAACATTGAGCAGAGCGCCGGTACGGTTACAGCCATAAGATTGTACGCTGTATTCCAGTGTCTGAGATACACGGGTATTGCCACTGTATACCGCCGCAGATACAACCTGTCGCAGTTCTGCCGCAAGGAGTCCATCAAAATCGAATGCGTACCAATTTTGAACACCGCCATAATTCTCGGGATTCGTTAAGATCACGGTTTTGGATTTTCCTGTATAATCCTTGTACTGCAAATGCAGGGACAAATCCGAGACATTCCCTGTATAGCCGGCAGTATTAATAATATACTTTAGGGTGATCTTAGAATCCATTACCAAAGATTTACCCTGCCAGAGAACAGTAGGATTGCTCAAATCACTGAGTGTACGATTATGATTGGTAAAGGTTATGGTTTCGGAATCGATCAAATGTGCCTTATGTACATCTGTCATGGAAGCGTCCACATAGGCATTGGTACGATATTCCTTAAAGGCCTGAGCCGCAGAACCGTAGCGTAAAAGATTTGCACACAGCTTCTGGAGCTTGACATTAACATTCACGTCCGTTTTATTCAACTGGGTATATGCGTATTTGGAAACACTGTAATAATCCGTCGCAGAGATCCACTGTGCGCCGTCTTTTGTCATATGCAGAACTGCCTGAACTTCATCACCCATGTTAATGGCCGTAACGCCGGTAAGGGTGAAGTAATAATAAGCGCCCGTAAGCACCGGCTGGATCTCAACCGTTTTGTAATATTGCAGGGTATTTCCGGTATAAACAGGGATCTTGACCTCCAAATAATAACTATCATATGCACTGAGCAGGGAAGTCTTTACTGCAAAGTTAATAGAAATATCACTTGCAAGGTTCAGATTATGATTGATAGCAATGGCAGGATCTACCGCAATAGTTCCATCGCCACAGACTGTACATACACCGTTTACATAGCTGTGTCCGGTAGCCTCAATAGAAACAGAGTAAAAATCACCGCAGGCCGTGCAGGTATAATCCTCGCTACCGGAATTGGTGCAGGTTGCCGCTGTTACGACCTTGCTATAATTATGTCCCGTAGGCTGAATAAGAATCTGCTGTTGAGTAAGAGCATTTTTCCCCTGTGCATCCGAGAACAAGCTGTGGCAACGGTTGCAGTAGTAATGTGCCATAACACCGTTCTCTGTACAAGCAGGCTCGATCCGATTGGTATACTGTACATCATGTCCCAGAGTGGGGATGTACAATTCCTCTCTGGAAATGGTCTCGGTATAATCGTTATCGGAATAATAGATATCGCAAACACTGCAGTAGTAGTAAGCATTCATGCCCGAGGTGGTGCAGGTTGCCGCCACTACAGGCGTGAAGCTGAGAGTGTGATTGAGTGCAGGTAATACCGTGTCGATCAGATGGATCTGTGTCTGACAACTTTCATCAGAGAACACTGCATTACACAGCTCGCAGGTGTAGTAGGCAATATTACCTTCTTGTGCACAGCTTGCGGGGGTAGCAGGGGTCTCTACCAGATCATGTCCAAGGGCAGGGATCGTAAGTTCGGTTAAAATAACCTCATTTGTAGCGTTTTCATTGAGGAACAGAGCGCCACAACCGTAGCACTGATAATGTTGCATCATGCCATCAGTACCACAGGTAGCTTCCAGACCGCCAACAACAAATAACTCATGACCAATAGGAGGTACGACAATGCCGTTTTCTTTTAACTCATTACTGCAAAGGGTATCGCTGAACAGACGATTACATTCGGTGCAAATATAATGGGGGATACGTCCCTCTGTATCACAGCCTGCAGGAACACCTTCCACATAGTTTGCATTATGACCTAAGGGATCTAATACTTCGTTTGTGACAATACCACCGCAATCATTACAGGTAACCGTTCGTACGCCTCCCTGGGTACATGTAGCAGGAGTGCCGGATGTGGTGGTATTGGTATGGGGACATTCGGGATCAGCGACAGAACCGCTTTTGAAGAGATAGAACTCATATGAACTTGTTTTTGCAGAAGAATTACAACGGAAGCAGGGATTACCATTGCTGTCAACTGTAGCAAGATCATCTCTAAGTCCAAGATATCTGCCTTCACAGCCGATGACAAACTTGCCGTTTGCGGCTGTAGCTGTCCAGGAAGTTGCAATCCCTTCTCCACAGTATAGATTATTGGAAGAGTGGTACAGAACACCGCCATTTTCTTCGGTCAGTGTGAAGGCTGTGCTGTCACCGCTGAGATTCCATACCATGGCCGAATCATTAACCTCAAGGATACCGGGAATAGAAGACAGTTGCAGTCCTGCAGACTTAACATAGGAGGAACTGTGCATTTGGCCGGTAATGGCATAATAGGGATATGCTCCGGGGTTTGCTCCACCGGGAGCAACCACAAGAACATAAGAACCGGTTTCGATCTGATTGGCAGAAGTGATCAGAGTAAAGGTTCCGGTTGAGACAGAATTACTGTCCCATCCGCAACGGGTACATTTCCCACCGGAAATCGTACAATTTTCTGTAACAGAATAATCACAATAGAAACAACTTACTTTATGGGTGCTGTTGTGATTGGATGTGTACTGATAGGTATGCCCGGTTGCAGGCAGGGTAGTGGTGCTAATAACTGCGCCACAGGATTTACAAGTAACTACTTTTTTGCCGTCAGTGGTACAGGTTGCCTCTGTCGTAGTTGTTGTAGTGGTGCTATGGCTACATGCAGTAGAGCCCCCGGAGGCTATAAATAAGTGGAAATAACCGTTGCCATCTGTAGGATTGGCCCAACCGAAAACCAGAGGAAGTTCATTTGCTCCCACATATTCTGCACCGTCCATAAATGCCAGATAATATGTGGATTTCAGAGTTGCACCGTTTTTGGAGCTGTCATAGCTCAGAACCCAAGTAGATGCCGTTGCTCCCAATGCAATACTGGTAGGGGAAGAAGGGTCGTTATATAAGTAGTTGCCATTTCCATCGCTGATTTTCATGGCACTTGCGCTACCTTCAAATGTCCAGGCAACATCCGTAGGTGCGGTAATGCTGGAAGGTAGAGAAGTGATCCCTGTACCTAACACCTGCAAGGCATAATATGTATCGGATTCGATCTTATTTAAGACGTAATAACTATAGGGGGAATTGCTGACAGTGGGCGTAAAGAGCAAAACGTACCGCCCGGATGTGATCTGAGAAGCGGAAGTAACACGGGTAAAGCTCTCTGTAGTTGATTCTCCTGCAATAGAGCCTACAGGAAGGATCTCTACATCATAGTATTCTGTGGAACCCTCTTTGGCATTGCTGACGGCATAGCCGCCAAACTGATTATAGGTTTTCCCTCTGAATACCAATCCTCTTGTATTGGTTGCCTCAGAAGCAATCCGCCAGGACCCGTTTACCCCCTGGGAAATAACCCAGTTATAGGCTGTTGAAACAGCACCAAGGTTTGTACTGCTGCCGTAGGATAAATAATGGGTATCATTTCGGATCGTATATGCACCGCCACTATAGGTCAATGTGACCTCGTAGCCCGCTGCATCGGACTCGGAAACATACCCATCCGTTACAGCCACAGGGGTGCCGGAGATCTTTGTAGAAAAGGAATTGCTCATTGCGTAATAGACACCCTCTACTAAAGCGGCAATGACGTATGTTCCGCTTTGACCTACAGAGAATGTATTATTGCTCCGCAGATAGGGCTTTTCAGTTTCCGGCATTGTAATATCGTTAGTTTCAGCCGCAAATACAAAGGGCAGGGAACTAATTACAATGCAGAACGTCAAAATGAGTGATAAAACCTTGCGAATTCGGGTTGCCATAGAATGGACCTCCTCTTTATTTATCATTTACATATGTAATATAACACCCTTATTTTATCATATTTTACAGAAAAAGCAATATATCTCCCACATAAAAATCCTACTGGAAATCCTATCTGTCCTGTGATATAATAGAATCACCTTTATAAGGAATACTAACGATCCGAGGTATGTACATATGATCGATAAAGAAGTATCTGAACTGAGACGACGTTTTCGTGCAGATTATAATAATATTTCTCGTATCCGTGGATGCTACGTCAGTTCCAATGGGGAGGTAATCTCCACCTTTAGCGAATCCCTTGGCATTATGGGACAGGAGGAGCAGGAAAAATACCTCTCCCTCTTGAAAAAGGGTATTTCCGGCTCTATGGGTAAAACCCTAAATGACATCGAATTCTCCACCAATCAAGTATTGGATTCCGATGAACATCGCCTTCTTAGCAAACTCCGCAATTCTTCTCTGGAAGATGAGGAAGCCGTAAAGGAGCTTTACTCCCGTATCGCAGGCTCCCTTCACATGGCAGAGAATTATCTGATCTTATTGGCCTATGATTCCTACGATGTGCCCTTCCGTGGGAAAGATGGAGATACCTTTGACGATGGGGGAGATATGGTCCATAGCTATATTGTCTGTAGCATTTGCCCCGTCAAGGAATCCAAACCAGCCCTTCGCTATCAGCCTACAGAGGGGCTCTTCCGCAATCGCGCCGCCGATTGGGTCGTAGGCTCTCCCGAATTGGGCTTTGCGTTCCCTGCATTTGATGATCGCCGTACCAATATTTACGGTGCGCTGTATTATGTCCGTAGCAAGGACACCAATTACGAAGAATTTGTAGAAACCATCTTCCATACAGATCCTCCTATGCCCTTAACGGTGCAAAAGGAATCCTTCCGAGAAGTTCTCACCGAAGCCCTGCAAGAAGAATGCAGTCCTCAGGTGGTCCAAACCGTACATAATACGGTCCGAACCATGGTACAGACCCACAAGGAGAGTAAGGTTGCCGAGCCTCTTCAGGTTTCTCGCCATGACGTTGCCGCTGTTTTGGAAGAATGTGGCGTATCAGATGAAAAAATGGCCGCATTTAACGTAAAATACGACTTGACATTCGGTGACTACACTGCACTGCCTCCCCAGAATCTGGTCAATCCCAAGGAACTCTGTTACGAAACCCCCGATGTTGTTGTAAAGGTCAATCCCGAACGGGAAGATCTCGTTCACACCCGTGTGATCAACGG